>PXDI01000374.1 GCA_003565095.1 PVC group bacterium
CGGTTGAAGATATAAAACAAAAATCCGTGTCATCCGCACTACAATCCTTCAAACCAGCGATTTTCTAACACGCTTCTCATGCCGCCATCTCCATCCGTGGGCCGGGTATCCCATCCGTGGGATACCATTCCCCAACCCCCATCCGTGGGTTACCATTCCCCAACCCCCATCCGTGGTACAACTTACCCCATCTTGCCCATTACGCAGTGAACAGGTGGTTAAAAATATTCGGTTGCGGCTTTGCCGCGCTGTGCAATCCGAGGTAAAAGTATATCAGCGCCATAGAAATTGTTTTGAAAAGTTGATGAATAGATCAGACTAAAAAACTTGCAGTATATCTGTGCTGTGCTATTGATAATTATAAGTTATTACATATCGCAAAAGCAAAAAAACAAGGAGGTCGATTATGCGGTCGTTGTCTCTGTCGGTTGTTATGTTTGGTTGGCTGGGAGCCGTAATACCTGTCACGCATCTCTTGGGTGCTCCGCTTGACCTACAGCGCGATCCTGTCGCGGTGCGGCAGACATTTACAGAGATAAGTGCACGCCTTGACCAGGGCGGTGACCTCTTCGTAATCGCCAATACACAGGGAATCTTCGAAAACTTTGTCGATTCACTTGTCGCTCTGGCGCAGGCCGTCCCCGCCAATGATGACACTGATGTCGCGGCCGTCGCGCGGAAGGTGGCGGATTTCTTGAAACAGAACGGGTTTTACGCGGTGGAAGGTTTCGGCTTCAGCATCGTCCCGCGCGACGATGGACTGCACGATGTAAAGTCTTTTGTGAAAAGAGAAGCCGAGGCGGCGGCCCTGCCGCTGTGGCGCTGGCTCGTGGGAGGCGCTTCGTCGCCGATGAACGTCCATTCCTATCTGCCGCGGGATACCGTCATGGCCCGCTCCGGCACCGGAGATATAAAGTTTCTTTGGCAATTGGTGCAGAATGCCGTCAGCGAAATCGGCGGTGATGAGGTGCAGGCCGGGTTCGATCTCTGGCAGGAAACCATGACCGCAATGTCCGGTACCAGTCCCGCCGATTTGATCGGCTCAATTGCCCCGGAAAGCGTTTTCTCGATACAGCTAAGCCGTGATGCAAACATTGAATGGCCGCTGGGGGATACAACCTTGACCGTTCCGCAGCCTTCATTGTTGCTGGTTACCGCCGTCAACGAACACAAAATCATTGAAGTGGTCAAGCAGACGCTGCAGACAAATCTGGGTATGCCGTTGCCGGAAGTCATCGTGGACGATGCAACATTGCACACCATTCCGTTCCCGGTGCCGGCCCCGTTCCCTGTGGCATTTACCATCGCCACCCATGGCAACTATCTCCTGCTGGGCAGCACCGAAGCGGTCGTGCGCGATGCATTGACGGCCTTCAACGACGGTAACGGATTGAAAGCTGAAGCCGAATTTGTTGCGGCATTCCCGGATCTGGCCGAAAACAACGGCATTCTTTTCATGAGCCGCCGCTTTTCTGAAGCCGTCGGCGCAATCCAGAAATCCATGCTGGCGCAGACCGATTCTTCCGATGTCCCCGAAGGTTTTCTGTCACTGATTCAGAAATGGGCCGACGACCAGGCTGCCGATGCACTGGCCATGACGATTATGAACTACCGCAACGGCGTGCTTACCAGCGGCAAAAGCACCTCCGGGGGGCACGACTATATCACCGCCATGTTCATGGTGCCGGTGGGCATGGTTGCCGGCATGACGCTGCCGGCTTTCATCCAGGCGCGGACCCGTGCCCAGGAAGTGTCATGCATAAACAATCTGCGCATGCTGGACGCCGCCAAAGAACAGTGGGCGATGCTTCATGGCAAAGTCAATGGCGAAGAACCCGATCCGGGCGGAGTTTTTGAATACATAAGGGGCGGGATGATGCCGCAATGCCCGCAAGGTGGCGTTTACTCGCTCAATCCCATCGGAACAAGTCCGCAGTGCTCAATACACGGCAGCTTTGATGATTTCTTCGGGCATTGAAACAGGAGCCCCGCCCGTTTGAAAACACCGCAATCTGCCTGAAATATTGCGCGCTTACAGATCTGTTGTCAGAAAAACAGATCCCAGATTGATGGCCGCCGGGCCGGTGAATGAGGTCTGGCTCCCGGGTACGTGAATTCGTTACGCCTGGTGCGCTTGTTATACAGTCCGGTCTCGTTCGCGGAGTAGTATTTACTCTCTTCTGATACCGTGATGGATGTCAGTTTGCGGCAGCTCGTGAAAGCACAGCAGCCGAAATCTCTAACATTCTTTCCGATAGTGAGGCTTCGTAGATTGGTGCAGCCCATCAGTGCGCGCCGTCCCACCTGTGTGACACTATCCGGAATTACCAGCGCCTCAAGGTTGGCGCAATCGCGAAAGGCGAATTCACTGATGGCCATAAGATTGGTGCTTAATGTGATGCTCTGCAGTGTGGTACATTCGCGGAAAATATCATTGCCAATCTCGGTTACACTGTCAGGCAGTACTATGCTTTCCAATGCGGAACAGCCGCGAAAGGCGGAATTGCCGATACTTTGCACGCCGCTTCCCAGAACCACGCCGGTCAGGTTTGTGCAGTTTGCAAAAGCGGCTGTTCCGATAGTAACAACGCTGCCGGGCAGGGTGATGTGCTGCAGGGAGCCGGAATTCCTGAACGCCGTATTGCCGATGCCGGTTACCGGTTTGCCGTCGAGCTGCCCCGGAACTATTATTGCGCTGTCTGTGCCGGTGTAGCCGGTAATCATGATTGTTCCCGGAAGACGAGGGTTTTCCTCGAATAAAAAACCATCGCCCATGCCGTTGACCATGGCTCCCGGCAGGATTATCGCACATATCAATAATACGGACCTGAACAAGCTCATAATAACCCCCCCCTTCATGCTTGCAAAAAGGTAGAATAACATACCCGTCTTTGTAAAGATCATAACAACAGACGTTGCTTGCGGCCGCTTCTGAATATTTGCTTGAGCCACTTGCAAAACCGGGTTTGCGAGTGTAGTGTTCAGGTGTCAGCAAAGAGATGGCTGCTCCACAGCGCTTTGTGCATTCCTGAAACCGGCGCTTGCGGGTGGGGGGGGCAAGCATCTCTGCTTGTAGTGTGTAAGCTCTATGTGGTGGATGTTATGTGAATGCTGGTGAAACTCGCTTGGAGCGAAAAAATGGCCGGGTATGTGTTAATCTACGAAGGAGGCGGTTATGAAGAAAACATTACGCAATGTGTTGGTATCGGTGCTGGTGCTGACCGGGGGGATGAATGCCATGGCGATTGAAGAAGCTGCGTATAAAGTTATCGTTCAGGACGTCCGGTTTGAACTCCGTGCTTATGACGCGCATATTCTTGCCGAAACCGAAGTAGAGGGCGACCTCAAAGAAGCCGGCAACAAGGCCTTTCGCCCGCTGTTTCGCTATATTTCCGGACACAACGAATCGCGTGGCAAAATCGCGATGACCGCACCTGTGTCCCAGACCCCGGGCGGCGAAAAGATCGCGATGACCGCCCCCGTCGGGCAGCAGCGCCGGCAGGACAAATGGGCGGTCAGCTTTATGATGCCGGCCTCCTACACGATTGATACGCTGCCGCAACCAAAAGATGCAGCCGTCAAGCTGCGGCAGGTGCCCGCGCGCCGCATGGCGGCTGTGCGCTACTCCGGCACCTGGAGCGCTAAACGATTCGAGCAGCACAAGCGCATGCTCCAAGCCTGGATTAAAGAACAAGGGCTTGTGACCAAAGGCGACTGGATCTGGGCGCGCTATAATTCACCGATTACCCCGTGGTTCTTGCGACGTAACGAAATTCTCATTCAGGTCGAGGCTGAACCGGCCGGCATGAATTGATTATCAGCCCTCTGTAAAGATTAACTGATATGTCGCCAGTGCAGTTTCAGTGTGCTGGTATCAAACATAACGAACCGCCCCTGCTCAGGATATTCGCGGTCACTGGCTTCGATACTCAAAGGCAGAATATTCATTCGAGAGCCATTCAGCCTGGTTTGCGCGGCAAAATGCAGGTGACCGAAAAAAGTATACAGAAAACGCCCGGCGGCGTGCTGCTGGTAAAAATCAGGAGCCTTGCTTTGCACGTATTTGGTAAGGTCACGGCCCGGCTGGCGCTGGAGGATCAAATCACGTAGAAGCGGTATCGACCACGGAACGTGCGTCAGGCAAATCATTGGTCCAGGTTGCGCGCAAAGGGTGTCCAGCCAGCTCCCGGTACTGTCAGGCAGACCGCTGTTATGACTGTCAATGAGCACCAACCGCACGCCCTCGGCCTCAATCACACGGTTATGCGTTGCCACCCCGCACTCCTGCCAAAGTGCCGCAGCGTCTGCTTGCTCACTATGATCAGCACGATTAAAATCATGATTGCCGGGCGTCATTTCCCAAGGCACACCCATGCTGTTCATGAACGAACAGGCAAAGGCCAGATTTGCCGGTGAGCACCAATCCACCAGATCGCCTGCAGACAGCACTAAATCAGGCGATTCCTCCCTGATCGCTGCACACAAGCGCCTTTGACTCTCCAACGTGTCGCGGAAATGATGCCGCTGCTGCCCCTTTTCAATTTCCGGTCCGCCCGGATCTATGCAGTGGCTGTCTCCGATTATTGCAAGCTTCATCGCGTCTCCCGGACCATGCGCCCGTTCTGTCAAAGTAACAGAACGTTTGCTTGTCTAAAAAATTCCCTCTTTCGCAATACGGTCGATGTTCGGGCTTTCATGGAAAGTACTCCCATCTGCACCTAGATCGCACCACCCCAGATCGTCAGCCAATATGAATAGAATATTTGGTCGTTTCATACATTTCTACGTGTCGAATGATCTGCTGTCTGTCTCCAGTTTGCAGCCTTCAGTCACCCGTCACCCCTCCTAAATTAGCAGAGCGTAGAAAAAGGTTTAGCGAAGAAGGCCCCCATTGTCAATAAGCGTGAAAATAGGGACAGACAGATTGTCGCGCCAAAAACCGCACCACCGAGGACATTTTTGTAATATTAGACACTTGAGACGGGGTGGTGGATGGATAACTCGGTTTGACGACTGGCTGGTAGATAAGTTGTCTGTCCCTACGAGGTACGTAGCCGTTGACATCCCAAACCGGCCGGCCTCAAAAGCCAACACCACAGAAGTGCCCGGAAATCGCCCGCTCCACTAACGCCTAACGCCTAACGCCTAACACCTGCGGCGATTCTTCGCCGCTGGCGCCCCAATATCCAGATTGACAAGCGCGGGGGCAAGCGGTTAGCTGTAACCATGTTTTTACCGACAACAATGCGAGAAGTAACCCGCTTAGGTTGGGCCGAGCTGGATATAATTCTCCTGACGGGTGATACTTACATCGACTCGCCATTCATCGGTGTCGCCGTAATCGGTAAATTTCTTGTCCAAGCCGGATATCGTGTCGGGATCCTGGCACAGCCACAGACAGAAGCCGATTTCACCCGGCTGGGCGAACCGAAACTGTTCTGGGGCGTAACCAGCGGTTGCGTCGATTCCATGGTCGCAAACCGGACTGCATCCGGCCGCCGCCGCCGCCGCGATGACTTCACACCAGGTGGCGAGAACAACCGCCGGCCAGACCGTGCGGTCATTGTATACAGCAGCCAAATCAGACAATATTTCAAACAAACGGTTCCAATCGTGCTCGGGGGAATCGAAGCTAGTCTGCGCCGAGTATCGCATTACGACTTCTGGTCGAACCGCATCCGCCGCTCGATCCTGTTCGACGCCAAGGCCGACTACTTGCTTTATGGCATGGCCGAGTCCAGTGCGCTTGCCTTGGCGAACGCCTTACGCGACGGCAAGGATCCGTCACATATTCAGGGGATCGGATACATTGCCGGCACCATACCCGAAGGCGCACTGGAACTCCCGGCACATACGGAAGTCGCCGCGGATAAGAATGCGTTCACACGCATGTTCCACATGTTCTATGCCAATAATGATCCGCTTACAGCACGCCCGCTGGCACAGCGCCAGGATACGCGCTACTACGTGCAACAGCCCCCGCCCGCACCGCCGCAAGAAGAAGCTCTCGACGCAATTTACGAACTGGATTACGAGCGCGACGTCCACCCATACTATGCCGAAGGCGGCGTGGTGCGGGCGCTGGACACAATCCGGTTTTCGATCACAACCCATCGCGGTTGCTACGGCGAATGCGGTTTCTGTGCAATTGCCGTGCACCAAGGCCGGCACGTCTGCATGCGTACGGAAGCCTCAATCCTGCGCGAGGCACAACGCCTGACCGCACACCCCGCCTTTCGCGGATCGATCCTCGATGTGGGGGGGCCAACGGCCAATATGTATGGAATCGAGTGCGCCCGCAAGACCACGACAGGCGCCTGCCGCGGCAAACGCTGCCTATATCCGCAAATCTGCCCCGAAATGCCCATCAACCATAGCCGGCAGTTGAAGCTGCTCAAGGCCTTGCAGCGGGTGCCCGGCGTGAAGCGGGTAATCGTCGCCTCTGGCATCCGCCATGATCTCGTGATGGCCGATGACAAGCATGGCAAACGCTATCTCGATGCCGTCGTGCGCGATCATGTTTCCGGGCAAATGAAACTCGCCCCTGAACACACCGAGCCCGGTGTGCTCGCCGCAATGGGCAAGCCCGGACCCAGCTCTCTCAAGGACTTTCGCGAGGCCTTCAACGAATCCACGCGCCGGGCCGGAAAAAACCAATTCCTGACATATTACCTGATGGCGGCACACCCCGGTTGCACGGATGCCGACATGCAGAAATTGAAAACCTTTACCGCGCGAACACTGGCAGTCACCCCGGAGCAGGTGCAGATCTTTACCCCCACCCCCTCCACCTACTCCACGCTCACCTACTGGACAGAGCGCGACCCCTTCACCGGAAACCCCTGCTTCGTCGAAAAAAGCGAAAAAGGGCGAGTCCGGCAAAAAGAAATTCTGACAGATACCACCCCGAAAAACAAAGCCCGTCTACACCAGAATCCGCGCCGCTGATCTGCGCCGATTGCCTGATTGATAAACTCTCCGTCATCTGTTATCAATCTGCACATGAGTGATGTTTCTCCACAACAGTTTTTTCGTTTTGCAGCAGACAACGCGGATCTTCTACAGGAATTACACCGCAAGACCGGCGGTTTGTCTGAAAGTGATGTATATTCTCTGATTCGGAAACACGCCGACCATAACTCCCCATCAACAAGTCATATCTTCGAGCGGTTGGTGGAGCTAAACATTCTTGAGGCCGCGCCGGATGCCACCGCGCGTTATGAACTGACTCGTCCCGTCGCGGTTCTGATGCGTTTTTTGCTGCGTCAGTACCGCCTGACCAATGTTGCCGTTATTCAATCATATTTCACCGCCTTGGAGCAGCAGACCGAACAGCTTGAACAGGCCCAGAATGATAAGAATCCCGAACTATGGATGCGGGTGGCGCTGGAGCTGACAGATCATCTGGAAACAATGCGGCACGATTCCCATAACAACCGCAACGGCGTGATTGCTGCGGTAATGCGGATCAAAACAGCCAAAGACCGTATTACCACAATTGCGCGCTATGCTGAAGTTAACCGTCTCTGGCAAACATATATTATCCCGCTGCGTGATATGATTGATTCAAGAAAGCTGCTTGATTCCACCCTGAAGCGGACCAG
>PXDI01000031.1 GCA_003565095.1 PVC group bacterium
AATGCGGCGGGCATCAGCAGCACGAATAACGGCTGTGCTTCCATATTATGGTTATGCCCGGCAGGATCGCAAGGATCAACCGCGGGTTCCCATTACTGCCAAACTGGTTGCAAACCTGCTGGTGGCCTCCGGTGTGAACCGCATTTTGACCGTGGATCTGCATGCGCAGCAGATTCAGGGTTTCTTTGATATCCCCGTTGATCATCTTTACTGTATGCCGGTAATGTCAAAGCATCTTGCCTCTTTGGGACTGACCAGTCCGATTGTGGTTTCGCCGGACACCGGCGGGGTGAAAGCTGCATATGCCTATTCACAGATGCTCGATTGTGACCTTGCGGTTATTGCCAAACAGCGGCGCGGCCCGACAGAGGTTGAAGCCTTGACTATTGTCGGTGATGTGAAGGGCCGCACAGCCATTATGGTTGATGATATGACGACTACTGCCGGCACTTTATGCGCAGGGGCGGATATTCTCAACAGGCATGGGGCCCGCGATATTTACGCGGTTGTCAGTCACGCTACGATTACCGAGGAAGGCTTGAATCGTATTGAGAATTCTGCCATAAAAAAATTGATTGTAAGTGACACAGTCCCGCTGTTATGCGGAGAACACTCACGTGTGCGTGTGCTGTCGGTGGCCGAGTTATTGGCTGAGGCTATTTTGCGGATTCATGAAAACCGCTCAGTGACCTCGTTGTTTCGTTTGTAAGTAATCAGGAGAAATCATGTCAAAAAAAGAAACAGTATTAAACGCCCGGAAGCGGGATGCGGCCGGGTCGTCAGTTGCGGGAAGAATGCGCAGGAGCGGTAGGTTGCCGGCAGCATTGAACATGGGCGGCGGTGAATCCGTTGCACTGGATATGGAAATGCATGAAATGGATATGTTTTTGAAGCACCATACCGGCGAACATGTTCTGGTGGATCTTGTTATTGAGGGTGGGGGCCCGGTCAAGGCACTGCTTAACGAAGTACAACACCATCCTGTGACCGACAGGGTGTTGCATGCAGATTTCAAGGAAGTTTCGATGAGTGAGAAACTGCAGGTCACAATTCCTGTCGAGCTTACCGGCGATCCTAAAGGCGTTATGCAGGGCGGTGTTCTGGAGCAGGAACTGCGTGAGGTTGAGGTGGAATGTCTGCCGTCTGATCTGCCGGAAACTTTGGTTGTGGACGTCTCTGGACTGGATATCGGCCAGCACATAACCGTGTCGGAAATGAACGCCGGAGAAAATGTCGTGATCCTCACCGACGGCGAACTGCTGGTTGCTGCGGTCATGGTGCCACGGACGGCTGAAACCGATGAGACCGATGCGGGAGAAGAGGGGGATGCAAAGGAACCCGAAGTAATCAAGAAGAAGAAGGAAGAAGAGCCGGAAGATTGATTGAGAGGAATAACTGATCCGGGAGCGCTTAGTGAAAGTCGTTACAGGGTTAGGGAATCCCGGGAAAGAGTATGCCGACACCCCGCATAATGTCGGGTTTATGGTAGTGGATGAGCTTGCCCGGCGGTGTGCGGTGAAATTGCGGCGCAGTTTGAGATTCAAGGCACGGATGGTAGAGGCGCAGATTGCAGCAGCCGGCGCAAAAGTGCTCTTAGTAAAGCCGCAAACCTATATGAATTTGAGCGGGACTGCGGTAGGGCCGTTGTTACGTTTCAGGCGTATACCGCTGTCGGATCTGGTGGTTGTTTATGATGACGCCGACCTGCCTTTAGGTACTGTGCGCATTCGGGAATCAGGCAGCGCGGGCGGTCATCGTGGAATGGCTTCGATTATTGAGCATGCCGGAGGGCAGGCTTTTACGCGTGTCAGGCTTGGTATCGGCCGTTCTAGTGGTGCGGAAGGGCTGGTAAAGCATGTCTTGAGTCCGTTTGTGCCACAGGATAAAGTGATTGTTGAGGAAATGTTGGGTAAGGCCGCGGATGCGGTTGAATGTATTGTGAATAAGGGTACAGCCGAAGCGATGAACAGGTTCAACGCGCGGTCGGCAAGCAAGAATGAAGCGGGGTGAAGTTTGAAAAAATGCGAAGGTATGATAGTTTTTCAGGGTGACAGGACGGATGATGATGTGGCTGCGGCACTTGAGCGCGCCTGCAGTGAGATTGAGCGTCTCAACGGAGTGGTTATACAGCGTGACGCGCTTGGCAGAAGGTCGTTTGCACGTCCTATGAAAAAATGTGACAATGGGCATTATATACGTGTGACTTTTGAACTTCCTCCGGAAAACATAGACACATTACTGGCCAGATACAAGCTGGCCGGGGATGTTTTCAGAATTCAGGTAACATGTGCACCAGAGCATGAGTTTACTGCCAGAGTGGAAGAATCCGGTTCTTCCCGCAATGATGACCGGGAGTAATAGTTATGGCTACGATGAATCACGTGTTTCTTATTGGTAATCTGACCCGCGACCCGGAAGTACGCTATCTGCCATCGCAGGTTGCCGTCGGTGATCTACGGCTTGCTGTGAATGAAAAGTTCCGCACCCGTAATGGTGAGGAAACCGAGCGGGTTTGCTATGTTGATGTTACGGTATGGGACAAGCAGGCTGAAGTCTGCCAGCGTTACTTAAGCAAAGGTTCTCCGATTCTGGTCGAAGGCCGTCTTGAACTTGATGAGTGGACCAGCAAGGAAGGTGAGAAGCGCAGTAAACTGCGTGTCAGAGCTTCGCGGGTCCAGTTTCTGGGTAGTCCGCGTAATGCGGAATTCCGCGATGGCGACGGCCGTGACGGAGATAATCGTGGCAGTGCTGAATCGCGGCAGAATGCACCTGAGCGCCGCAATTCCCCGCCGCCGGCGGAACAGCAGCCTGATGACAACGAAATGGTTGATGACGAAAATCTGCCGTTCTAAAGTACGGCAAAGGAGAAGACAATGGCAATGATGCGAAAAAAGATGAAACCGCGGCGTAATATGGAAGAAATGCCGCGTAAGCGTTCACGGTACCTTGAGGGTGTGCAGCTAATTGATGCACGTGACTACGACTTACTGCGTAAATTTGTTACGGAGCACGGGAAGATTGTGCCGGCGCGGTTGACAGGTGCCTCAGCGCGTCAGCAGCGGCAGATCAAACGCGGAATCCGCCGGGCAAGAAATATCGGAATGATGGCTTAAACTGATTCTGTCATATTTTATAGTTAAGGAAGTAACTTTATGGCCACTGAAGTATTGTTGATGGATGACGTTAATGATTTGGGAACAGCCGGTGATGTTGTGCGCGTAGCGGACGGTTATGCGCGCAATTTCCTGATTCCGCAGAAGCTTGCTGAACCGGTGACAAAGGCTGCACGTGCGCGTTTGGCAAAACTGCAGGAGGCTCGCGAAGCCCGGCGTGCGGCTGAACGGAATGCCGCTGCCGAAGTTGCCAACCGGCTGGCTGCGGTCAGATGCACGATTGCGGTAAAAACCGGTGAAGACGGAAAGCTTTACGGTTCAGTCACAGCTTCAGATATTGCCGAGGCGGTACTTGCTGAAGGTGTTGAAATCGACAAGCACTCAATAGCGCTTGAAGGCGCAATCAAGGAACTGGGTGTTTTTGATGTAACAGTCAAGCTGCATCCGGATGTTCAGACGGGCCTCAAAGTGTGGGTCGTCGAGGAATAATCATGTCCGACGATCCGGCAGTCAACAGCGATTCCGTACGTGCCGGACGAGTGCCTCCATACAGTGAGGAAGCTGAAAAGGGCGTGCTGGGATCTGTGCTGCTGGATTCCGCGCGGGTTATGGATTTATGCATCCAGGCTCAGCTTGATGAAGTTTCTTTTTTCGTTCCTGCGCACCGCGTTATCTACCGTGTAATGCGGGATATGGCATCCGATGGCAAGGCCATCGATTTATTAACTGTTGCCGAACAGTTGCGTGACAGGAAGTTGCTGGACCGTGTGGGTGGCGACGATGCGATTCTTGATCATCTGGTTGACGCCACACCTACAGCCGCGCATGCCGAGTATTACATAGATATTGTCCGCCAGAAACATTTGTTGCGGGCGGTTATCGATTGTGCAAGGCAGGCCGAGAAGGTTTGCCATGAACCGGCAGCGCAGGATGATGCCGACGCGGTTCTAAACACCGTTGAACAGTCTTTTCTGGCAATATCGGAAAAGCAGCGCGGTAAGTCTGATTCATGGGACCAGATCGTAAAGAACACGATGCTGCAGGTTGAGTATGCCTTCACCAGTCAGGGGGTTGGCGGGTTGCGTGGAATATCAACCGGGTTTGCCAATCTCGACAAAAAAATCCAGGGCCTTAAAGGCGGGGAGATGGTCGTACTGGCCGCCCGCCCGTCGATGGGCAAAACCTCTCTGGCTATGAACATTGTCGAGAATGTTGCTCTGGGCGTGCGTGGTGACAGAAAGCCGCGGGCTGTCGGTGTTTTCAGTTTGGAAATGTCTGCCGAAGCGCTTGTTTTGCGGTTGCTGTGTGCACATGCTGAAGTTCCGATGCACCGTTTGTCATCGGGATTTGTGTCAGGGCAGGAAATTCACGGGCGTTTGGTACAGGCGGCATCCGTGATTGGCAGGGCGAAGATCTATTTGGACGACACCGGCGGACTGGACGTGCTTGAGTTGCGGTCGCGTGCACGTACCATGAAGGCCAAATACAATATTGACCTGATCGCCATCGACTACTTGCAGTTGCTGCATTCAAGTAACTATGCCCGGCAGGGTTTGCAGGTTGAGACAGCAAATATATCCAGCCATTTGAAGGGCATGGCCAAGGAATTGAATGTGCCGGTGCTGGTGCTCAGTCAGTTATCGCGTGCGCCCGAGCAGCGTGACAAAACCGGCAAGCCCAAGATGTCTGATTTGCGTGACTCCGGTGCGATTGAGCAGGATGCTGATATCATCATGATGCTGCGGCGCCCCTGTCGCTATGAAGCTGATCCTGAGTATGCCGATACTTCACTGGCGATCGTTGATGTGGTGAAGCAGCGTAACGGTCCGGTCGGTGAAGTGAGACTCGATTTTCAGGATGAATATACGCGCTTTCGCGATCGGGCTGATGAGGTTGAGCACGAAATTGAACCTTTAGAGCCCGAAGACGAATTGGAACCACTATGAGAATTCTTCGCCATACTGTATTGCTGCTTTTTTGTGCGATCGTTATTACGCATGCACAGGATGATCCGTCGGCTCCGCTGATTCGTGAGATCCGCTTTGAGAACATCGGCACCGGGCAGCTCGACATTTCCTTTATCCGCGCCCATATGAGAGTTGCTGAAGGTCAGCCGTTTGACAGAGCGGCACTTGGTAATGATGTAAGGGCACTGCTTGATTCCGGCCGTTTTACTGATGTGGTTGCCGACCTCGAGCAGGTTGATGATGGCTTTAGTATAATAATGAGTATCAAAAAACGTTATCGGCTTGAACGTTCTGTAGATGTCAATGGATCTGAACATTTCAGAATGTCGACAATCCGGGATACTCTTGGGTTAAAACCGGGAGATCTGGTCGACGATTTTGTAATGGCGGGACGGATACAGCAATTGCAGCAGAAATATCATAAGGCTCTGTATCCTGATGTTTCATTTCAGTGGCGGATTATCGAAACAGACAGACGCAATGGTCTGGCCACGGTTATGCTGGAGATTGATGAAGGAAAGAGGGCGCGTCTGCGCAGGATACGCTTTCCCGGCAACGAGTCAGCACCCAAGCGTGATTTGCGGCGTTTGACAAGGCGGCCGGCAATCTGGAACCCGCTGCGCCTGTTTCGTAGATTGAAGTACGATGAAGGTTATTTATCAGATGTTCGGGCTGGTCTGCTGCAATATTATGTTGACGAAGGGTATCTTGATGCCAGAATCGGCCAGCCTGATGTTACTCCTGCCAGACGTAAGGGCCGCCTTGATGTTGTGTTTCCCGTAAACCAGGGGGCTTTGTACCGGGTCGGGAATGTCACCATAACCGGAACCGAGATTTTTCCATTAGATGAATTGGAATCGGCAATCCCTTTACAAAGCGGGATTGTTGCCGGTATGCGGATTATTAATGAATCCCGGCAGATGTTGCGTGATTACTACGGTAGCCGCGGCTATTTGGATACGCGGGTCAGGCTGTCGCTTCAACAGCATCCGGACGAGCCGGTCGTCGATATTGTCTTTGAAGTGACGGAGGGGGTGCTGACATATATCCGTAATATCCGTATCCGTAACAATGTCCGTACCCGCGATAAGGTTATCCGCCGCGAATTACTGGTATACCCCGGTGAGATATATGATGAGGTCCGTGTCAGAACAAGTGAACGGCGTATTCGTAATCTTGGCTTTTTCAGTGATGTGCGAAGCTTTCCGGAACGTACTGAAGATGAACAATGGCGCAATCTTGTTCTGAGTGTTGAAGAACAGCGCACCGGGCAGTTCATGATGGGGGCCGGTTTTTCCAGTATTGATAAGTTGATGGGCTTTCTTGAATTATCTCTCGGTAACTTTGATTTGACCGGCTGGCCTTACCTGCAAGGCGGGGGGCAGAAACTGAAATTGCGGGCATCGGTAGGATCGCGGCGCAGGGATTATGAGCTTTCATTTGTTGAGCCATGGTTTCTTGACCGCCAACTGGCATTGGGGATTGATGTATACCGCAATGAGATTGATTATAGCGATTATGATGTAAAACGCGTGGGCGCGGCATTGTCCGTCAGCCGTCCGCTCCCGGGTCCGAATCGTGTCAGGTTGCGCTACAGGATTGAGTCGGCCCGCATCAAGGATATTGCCGATACCAACCGTTATGTCTATGTTGATTCGCCGGATGAAGAGTTCTTCTTTACCCGTGAACGTGATGCTGTTTCAAGCGCGCTTGAGTTGTCGGTTAGTCACGACAGCCGCAATCATGCTTTTATTCCGACCCGCGGGATGCGTGCCGGAATCGCGGCAGAGCTGACCGGCGGACCGCTGGGAGCCGATGTTGATATATACCGACTTTCCGCCCGGGCTGTGCGCTATTTTCCCTTGTGGCTGGGACATGTCCTGAGTATTCGTGGTCGTTATGAGGTAGTTGACGCTTATGGGGGCTCATCCGATGTGCCGATTAATGACCGGCTGTTCGCGGGGGGGGGGCGCACTTTGCGCGGATTCAAGTATCGTGATGTTGGTCCTAAGGTGATCAGGCACCGTGGCGGCGGCGAAATGGACCCGCTTGAGCCGGGGGCTCCCGTTATATTCAGGCCGGTTGGCGGACAGAGTCTGGCTTTAGCTAATGTCGAATATACGATCCCGGTTGTAAACGGCATCAGGTTGGCGGGTTTCTATGATATTGGTAACGTATGGCGGGATACCTACGAACTGCATCTCGATGATCTTGCCGAAAGTGCCGGTGTAGGTTTACGGTTTGATCTGCCGGGGTTTCCCATCAGGATTGACCGCGCCTGGATAATTGAAAGTCCCGATCCATATGCCCGGGCTGACCGCTGGGTTTTCTGGATCGGATATGATTTTTAACCCGAGGTACTGTCAAAAGTTTTATGGGAAAAAAGTGATGAAAACGGTATGTCAGTGTGTGGGTATGTGAGTGTGTGAGGGTTTTGGATGAGCATAGTGAAAATAAATTGTCTATCATATCATCAG
>PXDI01000351.1 GCA_003565095.1 PVC group bacterium
GATGTCTCACGTTACTTGCTGGCAAATCCAAGAGACCCTGACGGCCAATCTCCTTGATATGGGGGACAACCAACAATGCTGACGAAACGGATGACCATGAAAATCCATGTACCCCTATAACGGACCCATTACCCACCGAAAACCGCCTGTGCGTTTCGTCTGATTTATTGCCCCTTCTCAAACAACAGAAAGGTTGGTAATTATGAGAGCCTCAGCAGAATCAAAAGAAGAGCACATCCGCATCTGACTGCTCTAACAGCTCATCCAGCGACATTTGCTTATCAACTGCCGCACCGGATTTCTGCTGCGCCATGGGCACCTGCGAAAACGCCTGCCCGTGGAAGCGCATGCGGATTTCACCGGCATCATTGCCGCTAAGCCCTATATCACTGCCTTTGAAAACCGTACTGAAGTAAAGCCTTGTGTCCCAGTATGTGGTTACGTCCTGAATGGTAAGGGTCAACGGCAGTTCAGGAATGCGCAGACGATTGCCGCCGACACGCAATTCAAGATCAAAAACCCCCTTCATGTTTACTGCTGGCCGCGGAAGTCTGCCGCGTTCATCCGGCCGCCGGAGCGGATTAAGCAATGCCAGCAACTCTTTATTATCAAATTCTAAATCACGCAGATTACTGAATGTCACAAATACCTGTGGATGCGGTCTGGTGCTGACCCACTCTGCACAGGCATAACCCGAGGCATCCAGCATCTCCCGTTTAGAACCATAAAGACGCAATACCGCGGTGCCTTCACCGGAAGCGGTCACCTTTACCTGCTCCCGCCGGCCTTCATCGGTATCGAAATGAAAATTAATCACACCATTGGTATTGACCCCGGCGATAAACAAGGGACGCGGCTGCAATTCATTGCGAAAGGAGGCATAGCATGACCAGTACCCCGGCAGTCGTTGCTCACGGTACTGATCCTTATTGAAGTTAACCGGCAGAACCGAATTGCGGGTATTGATCAGACTTTCAACTTCCTCCAACGCGAAATTAACTCCGCGAGCTGCGCGCCGCTGGGCGTTTGCCGTGCCCGCCGCCAGCACAATGCAAAGCAAGTACATTAAAGCGGTTTTATTCATTTTGCGCCTCCCGATGCAACATCACGCAGCAAATAGATATGCCCGTCCGAAAACCCTCCCCCGAAAGTTTCCTGCGCGGCATTCACGATCGGCGGGCGGTTTTCTTTCGGATGCGGAAAAATATGCTCGGGGAAAGACCGTTCGAGCAGACAACGGTTGAGAATACCGAGACTGTCCTCCGGCATATACGGGTCATGCAACTGGCTGATGTATATTCGCTCGTACCGCGTGAAATCCTCATTACTCCAGATTTGCGGATCATAAAAATCGCGTGCATCGAAAAGAAAATCGTTTATGTCGTCACGCAATTCCGCCACCATATCCGTCGTCAAATCATTGCCGTCTACCACGGCAAACAGGTTTTTGCGCGTGTCGTCACGTAGATATTTCCATACCTGACGCCCGGCGGACGGCCGGCTGGCACGCGCCTGCGCGACAAGCTTCCGGGCAAACTCGTTCGGATAAGCAATATCATATTCCCACAGAGAAGCATCACGTCCCTCAATTCCATCACCATTAACGCTCCCGACGGCGACAATTCCCCCGTCACGGGTTCCGATCATGTCTTGATGCCGCATGTTGGCGATCGCGCTGCTCCAGTAAACATTGGTCATCATTCCGTCAAAAACAATAATATGACTGCCGCGCCCCCCGATCCCCTGAAAAGCCGGCCAGCCGTTTTCAAGAATACGTACATCAAGCCGCTCCTGCCCCATAGTCTCGCGTTGATACTGATCCGGTGCGCGAAACCACTCCGTTGTGGTTTGCACCAGAAATGAAGCGGAACTGGCCATAATCGCGACACGCCCCGTACCCGTCACTATCATCTTTTGCGCAGACATGGAGTTAGGGTATGTCTGGAGCTGACTGCAATAAACCATATGATCTGATTCGTGAGGATCATCAAGATTAAAACGCATAATATGCACAAAGCTCATGGCTCCTTCGACCCCCCAGGAGGGAAAATCGAACCCGATTCCGCGGGCTCGTTTTTCGAGATCGATCGGGCTTCTGGTAAAAACCGAGTTGCCGCCGTCCGACCAGCCTGCAATATAAACGTCCCCGTTCGGCGCAAAAGCGGCCGCACGGACAGCCGAATCAGACACAAGTCTCAGGAAAGAGACCCCGACCAGTGGCCCCGGCCACTCGTAGAATGATGAAGCCATCCGGCCATCGGGAGTGAAAATCTGCAGCACCGGCATGCGCCATGGCTCGCGGCCCGTGCCCCAGTGGCGGTCGCCGCCCAGCAGCAGATTGCCGTTTTGCGGGTGGACACCATGAAGCTGTTTCATGCGCCCCTTTACCAGCGCACTGCCGGTCTGTTCCCGGTAATCAATAAATTTACGACCGTTCTGCATGATCCCCATAACCCCGCGGCTGTCAAAAAAGATATCGCCATCGCGTCCCTCGAACAGTTTTTGCGGTGGATGCCGGTTTCCTTCCAGAATCCAGACCCACTCAAAGCCGTCAAGAGTGCGATTGAGCCGCCCGACATAAACATCGCCCGGCTGAAGTGTTGACGCAAAACGGTAGGCACCGGATGCTTCTTCGTCACCACTGAGCGCGTATGTATTCATCATTGCGGCTTCACGGGCAACCGCGCGGAAATTACGCGTTGCCATTCCGCCGATTACCAATCCTCCATCGCGTGTCACCACTGAACCGGTAATGCTGGCCAGCCCCCAGCCGAAACGCGTTACGCGGCGGATTGAACGCAAGTTTTCCGAAAAGAAAACCATAAACCCGGTACGGTTGGGATGGTTGGCGGCCGGACCGTCTTTTATACTCCCATGGCCGGGCGGCAGCAGCGGAATATCCCATAGTTGACCGGGGCCGATCACACTGACGGGATACTGCTGCGGGAACGGCGGCCCCCATGAATTACCGATCGCAACAATATCGCCGTTGGCGGCCTGCATTACGCCGATAAACTCTTCCGTTCCGCCGCCACCGAAAAAAGAGGCGGCGGCAATATTCATTTTAGGGCCGCGTTTCATCCGGTTATGTGTACCCAGATGCCGGTCCATTTGACACAATGCGCTGTCCGGCATAACCACCACGCCCAGCAACAGCATCCCTACCGCTATAAATCGTCTGTGCATCTTCATTTTAGCCCTTTACTCGGGTTTGATCGGCGTCAAAACAGATTGAGCAGATCCGGAATATCCATTGAATCTTCAAGCTCCTGCTCAACTGATTTCCGTAAATCTTCGCGGCGGCTGATGCTGGGCTGCCGGCATGGTGCGCCGAACACCACATGCATCTCCAGCGGCCCGCTGTCAGCGCCTTTCAGGCCTAGTTCACTGCCGTTGACTTTCAAATCAGCACTGACCGTCATTTTCCAGATTGGATAGGGGTTCTGGCGGCTGCCGCCAATGCCCAGATCAAACTGTACCTGCGCTTTCTGCCCCTTCAGCACAACGCTTTTGCCGTCAACCGACACTACGCAATCCATCAAGACTTCAAAACGCGGAGAAGGCACGTCGATTCTCCGACGCCCTGAAACAAATGAACCGCTCCTGATCTCTCTGATCCTCAGGAATCTATCCAAATCATCATCAAGCTGCCGCCAGCTTCTAAGAGAATCGATGTGAAAACGAATATTACTGTTGTTATTTATCCATTGCGCAACCGGGTAATCCGGGTTGGGGTTGATTTTGCCGCCCGGCGGATAATGACTGTAGACAACCACCCCGTGCCCCTTGGTCGATATCATATAGGTATCACCGACGCCGACAATATTCTCCAGCAGCACTTCCAGCCTGCCGCGTCTGCCCCAGCCGGTTACATACAACGGTCTTGCATCCGTTCGCGAAATGCGCAGGTAGGACATACTTTCACGCGGCATGCCGTCGCTTGTGTACCAGCGACTAAAAAATGAATAATTCATTCTTATCGGTTGAGACTGCCCGTAAGCTTTCGCGGCCGGGCCGGGTGGAAACATCAAACAGATCAATGAAAATATAATGATTGTACGCATGTGGTTACCGTCCTTCGTTCCGGTCCGGCAGTTGCAGCAGAAAGATATGCCCGTCGGACCATCCGCCGCCGGGCGTGGTCTGTGCGGCACCGTCTGTCACGGCCGGCCGGTTGCCGTCGGACCATCCGTCCGCGGGAATTACCGCCTGCGAAACAATCGCTATGCGCCCTTGGTGTTCTGCCACATCGGCAATGTAGCACCCGGCCATGGCGCTTGACCATAAGAGGCTGCCTAGCTCCGCGTCAAAAATCGCGGAATACGGACCCGTTCCGCCAACTCCCAGCTTAATCTCTTTACCGTCAGGGTTCAATCGCGGGCTGTGCGGTCTGAGATGATGATTATACTCCATTACCACCTGATCGGCTGCACGAAAATAGTCCGTTGTCGTTTGAACCAGCCACTTGGCGCTCTGTCCCCATATCACCAGCCGACCGTCAGGCAGGCCTTTCATCCCCTCAACGGTAGCCGGTCGCGGCCGGTACCCCTCAAATGCGCACCACAGAGTATATGCCCCTGCCGCCGTATCAGATGGATCAAACACCGCCAGATGCGCCAGCCTTTCGATGAAGTTCCCTTCCCGTTGAAACCTGGGTTCGGCATCCGCGGAAAACCCGATCCCGGTCTTTCCCAGTGGTTGCATGATATTCAGCGGATTAAATGACAACACCGATGCGTGGCCGGTTCCGACTCCCGTAACCGCTATCCTGCCGTCAGGCATAACACAGGCCGCGCTGAGCCCGGCGTCAGCCGGTGTGTCAACCACGGGATTATTGACCAAATCCACAATCCAATCATAGTAGCGGCGTTGAAATTCACCGTCAGCACTGTGTTGCTCGAGCAGTGGCGCGCGCCAGGATTGAAAACGATTGCGCGAAATCCGTGCACCGCCGAATATCAGGTTCCCGTTTACCGGATGCACTCCCGCCAGAAAGCGCTCATCCGCGGCATCCAGCACTGTCCGGCACGGCAGCTCCTGCAGCGCGCGCCCGTTCGCTGTAATGCGTTTGATCCCCACGCAATCGAATACAACACTGCCGTCCGGCGCTTCAAAAAGCGCTTTGGGCGGGCGCTGATGAGCTTGTAGAATCCATATCCATTCAAAGCCGGTCAGACCGCGATTCAACTGGCCGACATAAACATCCCCGGGATTCACGATATGCTCATAAACAGTCCGGCCGTAGAAATTGATATCATCTCCCGGCTTAAGCGTGTTTACCGTGGCGGCCGGAACACTAAAGCGCCCGGTAGCTGTTCCTGCAAGTACCACGCCCCCGGCACCGCGTCGCGCCAGCACGGCATCAATACTGCCGGCACCCCAGCCAAAGCGCACCACTTTCTGAACCTTGGACAAGTCCGCACTGTAAAGTACAAAAAAACCTGTCCGGTTCGGATTTATGTCAAGCGGTCCGACGGGATCGCCTTGCGCGTCCCGGTCCATGCCCGGAGCATAAAGCGGCACATCCCACGGCTGATCAGTCCCGATCACATCAGGCACAGGCTTGCGGGGAAACGGTTCGCCCCATGAATTGCCGAATGCCAAAATGCGTCCGTCACTGGCAAAACTCACTCCGTCAAAGCGCTCAACCCCGCCCGCACCGAAAAATGTCGCGGCGGAAATCTGCATTACCCGCTCGACGGAAAACTTTTTATGCCAGGCTTCATTTGACAGTAGCTGCGGTTCCGCCGCAACAATTGCCGCCGCAGCAGCAAACTGCGCCATAATCAAAAAATAACGCATTGCTTTCACAGGCATCCCTTCAAAACAGTTGGAGTAGTTGAGTTTTAGAGTAAGGGAAATCGGCGCGTTTGTCAATAATCCTTCCGCGGAATCTGACACCGGTCTCCGGTGGCCTCTTTCCATTCAGCCAGAAGCCGGCGGTTGCGCAGCAGTTCGTCCTGGTGCCGGGCGGAAACGGCAAGATTCACCTGTTCGCCGGGGTCGGCACGCAGATCGAAAAGCTGCTCGCGATGGCGACCCAAGGGGTAGAGGGCGTACTTGTGTCGCTCAGAAATCACCGCCCGGGCCAGATTGTGATTGGGCTTGGGCGGTACGCCCTGGATGGTCAAGGTGGTTTCAACCACCAGGTGATCCCGCCACGCGGACGGGATAGTCCCTCCCGCCAACGGGCGTAGACTCAGCCCCTGATGGCCGTCCGGACGGGGCAGCCCCGCGTAGTCGGCGGCGGTGGCGAAGAAATCCAGTCCGATGGATACCAGATGCCGGGAGTCGACTGCTCCCTGCCTTCCATCGCGCGGATCGACGATGATCAGTGGCACCCGCACGCACTCCTCAAACAGGACCGTTTTCTGATGCCATTGATGCGCCGCGTTGCCGTTGCCGTGGTCACTCGTGAAGATCACCACGGTGTCTGGTGCGCGACCCGAGGCCTCGATTCCGTCCAGCAGTGCTCCGATCTCGGCGTCCACGGCCTCGACCATACGGTAGTATGCATGCAGGTACTGGCGCCATTCGTCCGGCGACCAATCTCGGGTCGGATAGGGATGCAGGAGCGACTGCTGGTACCACCGGATGGCCTCGGCCTCATACGGGGCAGGCGCAAAGTTGGCCGGCAGAGTGGGCCACTCACGCCGGTCGGGCGTTGCCGGGATGGGTGTCTCGGGTAGATTCTGCCCCCGCGCCCATTCACAGATGTTGTGTGGATTGTGGTAGCTTACCGCCAGCAGGAACGGGGCCTCGCCCGGATCAGCCAGAAAATCCAGCGCCAGGGGAGTGATCGTTGGATCATTGGTATCGGGCTTGCCCAACACCTCGAAGCCGTGCTGCTCTGGAACCGGCCCGCGGCCCACATAGGCGCAGCGGTATCCGGCCTGTTGCAGGTAGGTGCCCAGGCCAAGACAGTCGGTCGAGGACTCGAAGTGGATGGAATTATCCGAGACCCCGGTCTGGTGGGGCATCAGTCCGGTAAACAGGCTGCTGCGGGCCGGCGAGCACAGGGGATGGGTGCAGTAGGCGCGTTCGAAACGCACCCCCTGGCCGGCCAGCCGGTCCAAGGCCGGCGTGCGCACCCAGGGATTCCCGGCGCAACTCAAGGCGTCGGCGCACTGCTGGTCAGTCATGATCAAGATGATGTTGGGTTTCATGCATTGCGCCTTTGGTTCTAAAGATGAAACTATGATGGCCCGTGGTCATTCACGGCCCCACGCAGATCACCTCGAAGGTGGAGCGGCAGTTCGGATGCATTACCCCACAGGGCACATGTACAACACAATATTAACGCCACCGTAAAAGTCCCGCAACTTCTCCTGTATCCTGTGCTCATAACCCATCTCCTTGTTTAGCGAAGTATCTTGCTGAAATCTATATTTGAAGAGCAAAATACAGCAACATGCCCGCGGAAGCAACCGGAATCCTTAGCGAAGCTGGGAAAAGCGCACCAAAGGGTTAAAAAAAAGCTTGACACCTATAACCGTTTCGGTGATAGTGATGCGCATGAAGACACACTATCGAAAACGCAAATCCAGCTAC
>PXDI01000209.1 GCA_003565095.1 PVC group bacterium
GCGCACCAGTCCTGCCAGAACTCTACCATTTTTTCGGCGCTTTTCTTGGATTTGTCGCTCTTTTTGAAGATATACTTCTTGGTTTTCGGATCATAGAACTCACTGGAGGCCGGATCGAGCGCAATCGAGATATCCTTGCCAGGCTTGTAGCCGGCCTTGGCAATGGATTCCATCAACACGTCGAGTGCCTGTTCGTTGTTCTTGAGCTCCGGGGCAAAGCCGCCTTCGTCGCCTACGTTGGTGCTCATCTTCATACTTTTCAGTACGGCCTTCATTGCGTGGAAAGTTTCCGTTCCCATTCGCAGTCCTTCGCGGAAAGATTTGGCGCCATGCGGGACGAGCATGAATTCCTGACAATCAACCGGGGCGTCTGAATGTGCGCCGCCGTTGAGCACGTTCATCATCGGTACCGGGAGAACCTTGGCGTTTGCGCCGCCGATATAGCGGAAAAGCGGCAGTGCCGAGAATTCCGCACCGGCTTTGGCCACTGCCAGTGAAACGGCAAGAATGGCATTTGCCCCGAGTTTGCTTTTATTGGGGGTACCGTCGATCTCGATCATGGTTTTATCAATGCCGACCTGATCGGTTGCGTCAAAGCCGAGGATTTCAGGAGCAATCACCTCGTTGACATTACGTACGGCCTTTTCAACGCCCTTGCCGAGATAGCGTTTCTTTACCCCGTCACGCAGTTCAACCGCTTCATGCTCGCCGGTTGAAGCGCCCGAGGGTACTGCCGCGCGGCCCATTTCGCCGCTTTCCAGATAGACGTCCGCTTCGACTGTCGGGTTTCCGCGTGAATCCAGAATCTCGCGTGCACAGATATCAATGATTGTTGACATTACCAGCTCCTTGTTTTCATTTTCTTGTATTACAGACAAATCGCGTTTAGCGGCTTCCGGCCGCACACCATTTAGAAGCGTTCAAGATACGCGATGTCGGGTTCTGTTTCAAGCAGCAATTGTGGAAAAATTGACCCAGCACACAGCACGGCAGAGCCGGCCAACGGATGGGGAAGGGGGAATGATAACCCACGGATGGGAAACCCGGCCCACGGATATAAAACATCTCCCCATCCGTGGGTCGGGTTTCCCATCCGTGGTTCACAATCACTGCTTGCAAATACGATATAATATGATACATATTGCCGCATGTATAAAAGAGCGGACATTGTGGGTTCTTTACGGTATTGGAGCGCCGGGTGCATTGTGGCATTGCTGCTGTCTGTCGCGCCGGGATATGCGCAAAATTCCGGAGTAGCGGAAAATGATGATCTGGAGCTGTGGTCGGTGCTCACGCGCGGCTGGGGCAAAGACCGGGTATTGAATGACGGCAACGAACTTGTGCTGGAGCGCGCTGCGGTGATTACCGCGGTGGAAAGTGATGCGCCGTATTACTCTATTTGGCGTATGGCAGAAGCTCCCGGAGAGGCATCGCGGGTGGTGATTCGCGGTTGTGATGACCAGCCCGCCACGGGGCGGATTCTGCCGCCCGGACGTTACAGAGTGCTTAACGGCTTAATTAATCAGGTAACAGCGACTGTTCGTATTGTTTTGCGCCCGGTGGAATAATGTACGCAGACTCCGTAATGAATGATGCTGAGATGGGTATTCTGAATGCGCTGCCGCTGGGTGCCTATGTTTACCGTCTGGATGAAAAAGACGGCCTGCTCTTTGTTGCATACAACACTGCCGCCGATGAAATTATCGGCATTCCCCATGAAAGTTTCCTCGGACGCCCCGCGCATGAATGTTTTCCCGATCTGGAAAGAACCGGACTCGTTGAGTCCTATAGCAGGATAGCGCGTGAAGGCGGGCATTTGCATGAGGACGGCGTGCGTTATGATGACGACAGTATTTCGGGCGTGTTTGAAGTTGATGCCGCCCGCTATAAACCCGGTTTTTGTGTTGTGCTTTTCCGTGATGTCACCGAAGAGGTGCGCCGCAACAAGTCGCATATGGAGCAGGAGTCGTGGCTGCGCAGCATTCTGGCTGCTGCGCCGATCGGCATCGGCGTGATCATTAACGGTCAGATTGTACACGCCAATCATAAACTGTGTGAGATTACCGGATACACCGTGACTGATCTGGTGGGGGCCGATATAAAAATGCTCTATGCCTCCGAAGATGATTTCTGGCGTGTACACAAGGCTGCCGGGGAAAGCGTCCTGCCTGAGCCCGGTTTAATGACTGAGACGCGTTGGCAATCCAAGAGCGGCCGGGTGATTGACATAATGTACAGCAGCATGCCGCTGGAACGGAAAAATCCGGCCGCCGGAGAAAGTTTTGTGGTTGTTGATATTTCGGAACAGAAGGGCTCTTTGCGGGAGCGTGAAGCCTTGCGTGAGCGGATTGAACGTTCGCGGCATCTTGAAGCGCTGGGTGCACTGGCCGAAGGGGTCGGACATGATCTCAATAATGTACTGGGTCCGATACTAGCACTGCCGGAGGTTCTGCAGGAGTGTTTGGCGCAGGCAGGGGCAGATGGCTGCGGCCGGCTTGACGTAAAACAGTTCCGGGAGGACTTGCAGTCAATTCATGCCGCCGCCGGGCGGGCGGCTGAAGTTGTCAAGGATTTGCAGGTTTTGGGCGGGCGTTCCGCGCTGGTGCTGAAAACGGTCGATTTGCGTGGGGTTGTCCAGCAGGCATGGGATGAAATCCGTCATAGCATGGACCGTGATTCGCGGATCGGCTCTCTGCATGCTCCGTGTTTGGGGGACGAGCCGGTTCCGGTGGATGCCTCTGTGCATCATCTTAAGCGGGCAATAATGAATATCATCCGCAATGCGGTTGACGCGGTTTCGCGGCATGGAACCGTTGATGTCAGGTTACGGGATGCAATCTTAACAGAATCGCTGAATGGACTTGAGCCCATCGCGCCGGGTGCTTATGCCATTATTGAAATAGAGGATTCCGGTTGCGGGATTCCGGTTGAGCTGCAGCGCCGCATTTTTGATCCGTTTTTCACTTGTCAAACCGGGGGGCGCAAGACCGGCAGCGGGCTGGGGCTTTCAATTGTCAGGACGCTTATCAAGGATCATCATGGTTATATTGATGTAAAGAGTGAAGCTGAGACCGGCACGCTCTTCAATGTTTATCTACCATTGTCGCAAAAGCCGGTTGAAGCGGAAGAGCGTGCGGCGCCGCGTGAGTCCGGTGTCGTGTCCAACGGGATTGATGGCCGCGGCGAAAGGATTCTGATCGCGGAGGATGAGCCGCAGCAGAGGTTTCTGATGCGGCGCGGTTTGGAAAAGCAGGGCTATCAGGTTGATGTGGCCGTTAACGGAGAAGAGGCCATTGAAAAATGCCGCAAGGGTGGTGATTCCAGTCCTTATGACTTGATCATTCTTGATATGGTAATGCAGGACCGGACAGACGGGCTGGTTGCGCATGATGAGATATTGCGCATATACCCCGGCCAGCGCATCATGATCGTCAGCGGGTATCAGCCGCCTGAGCGTGTGCGCATGGCAATGGGGGTAAAGGCCCGCTGGTTGTCAAAACCTTTCCGGATGGAGGAACTGTTGCGGATTGTGCGTTCAGTCCTCGATGAATGACCGGTTCTCAAGTTTTACCGCAGTGCTCATCCCGTTAGGCAGTTCTGCTGTGATTACCGCCGGTTTACTGCTGTTGCGCTGTCGCTGCACCAGGCCTGTCTGTTCCACGGTGATCTCATCAGGACGGTCACTCAGCCATTTGATCATCACATCTGACAAATCTGTATCCTTGCCGTCTAGGTTTGCAATTACGCGTAGACGGGTGGTTTGCCACAACGCCAGACCGGATTGCAGTGAGCCGGGGGTGGGCGACTCCTCACAAATTGCAATATCGCGAATGCTTTCCAACCCAAACGGTAGAAACAGCACCTGCACCATGGCGTCTGCCGGAATCCGGGCGCAAACCGGTCCGTTTGCCGGTGTGTAGACCGCAACGATACAATCCTTTCGGTTTTTTGAACTCTCCCGCACAATGGCTGTTTGCCAACTTTGCACGGGGGAGGGAATTATCCGCATTTCATTAACCGGCTTACTTGATGTATTCAGCAAAGAAACGATAAGCCGGTCGGGTTGCTGCACTGCGGTGGTCATTAGTCCGGCCGGAATGTCTTCCGGGCCGGATGATGACGCATTAACCAGTCCGCACTCAACAACCGGAAAAGGCCCGGCGGTGTTATTTGTTCCGCGGCATGCCCCTGCATCTCAATATTCGCCCCGAACAATGCCGGAGTCTGTCCGGTGACGCGGTCCCCAATATATAATTCCGCATAATTTTTCATGGTTCGCAGTATGCCTGCATTTACGCGGGTTGTCTAGATTCCTGTTGAAGTCATTACTTGCTGGACAAGTGCACAATTATCTGCGATAAACTCCGGCTTGATTTTTCGAAGCGGGTCGTCGCACAACGGTTGCCTGCTTGGTTTTGCAGCGGTTATTGACGAAAGATACTTATGGCAATCACTAAAGAAGCAGTTTTGAGCTATCATTTGGGCGGCAAGGTCGGCTTGCGGCTGACGCGTCCTTTGAAATCAGTTGAGGAGCTTTGTCTGGCCTATACTCCCGGTGTGGCCATTCCGGTTAGGGAAATTGCTGCGAACGAAGCGCTGGCGGCGGATTACACTGCCCGGCAGAATCTTGTTGCGGTTGTTACCGACGGCACGGCCATTCTCGGGCTGGGGGACCTGGGCGCCACTGCGGCCATTCCGGTAATGGAGGGCAAGGCGGTTCTGTTCAAAGCCTTCGGTGATGTTGACGGCTGGCCGGTGCCTTTGAACCATTGTCGTCAGGGTGGCAAGAACAGCGGAAAGACTGATCCGCAGCGTGTAATTGACTATGTTTGCGCGATCGCCCCGATGTACGGAGGCATCAATCTTGAAGACATTGCGGCACCCGCCTGTTTTGAGATTGAAGACCGGCTCGACGAATTGCTTGATATTCCTGTATTCCATGACGACCAGTGGGGCACCGCGGTGATTACACTGGCCGCGGTAATGAATTACGCTTTACTGGCAGACCGGCCGCTTGCAGGTATGAAAATTGTGATTAATGGTGCAGGTGCGGCCGGTATACGGATTGCTGAGATGTTGAAAGCCGCCGGAGCGGTTGATGTGACATTATGTGATTCACGCGGTGTAATTAATACCCGCCGCAGCGATCTTACTTTGCAGAAACAGGCGCATGCTGTCGAAAGCACCGCCCGCACACTTTCCGAGGCGTTGCGCGGTGCGCATGTCTTTATCGGTGTTTCGGTTGCTGATTGCATTTCCGCGGCGGAAATAATATCCATGGCGGATTATCCGGCCATCATGGCGATGGCCAATCCCGATCCTGAAATCCGGCCCGAGATTGTGCACGAAGCAATGGGCGGGAAGCCATATTGCATGGCGACGGGGCGTTCCGACTATGCCAACCAGATCAACAATGTGCTGGGATTTCCGTTTTTGTTCCGCGGGGCGCTTGATGTGCGGGCCAGATCGATCGGCATGCCGATGAAAATTGCCGCGGCGGAGGCTTTGGCGGCGCTGGCGCGTGAGCCGGTGCCAGAAGATGTTTGTGCGCTGTATGGCGGGGGAAAGATCGAATTCGGCAACGATTATATTATTCCCAAGCCGTTTGACCGGCGTTTGTTTGAGTGTGTGCCGCTGGCGGTTGCGCAAAGTGCGATGGCGGAAAAACTGGCTGAGCCGCGTGATATGGCAGAATATGCACGTGAGTTGCTGGCGCGCAATGCGGCCAGAACCGGCTGGTGGAGCTGAGTGGTTGACAACTGCAAAAAGAATGTGATATAGAAAGAAACATCATGGGACAACAACTAAGAGCAAGAGTCAAACGCAAGCGCCGTGAACGGCGCAAAAAGCGCTTAAAAGAGCAGGCCCGCAAAGCGGCCTGAACTGATTGAGACCACCGTCCGGGTTCATTTATTAGCGAGCCGGGCGGTGTTTTGCGAGTGCACCATACTATGGCGCGATGGCCGAGTGGCTAGGCAGAGGTCTGCAAAACCTCGTACACCGGTTCAATTCCGGTTCGCGCCTCCAACTTAAAAAGAACCCGCGCAGCGGGTTCCTTCCGTCTGCAGAAATGTCAGTATTGATCTTGTCACACCAAGGCAGTCAATGGCAATATGCTCAAAACGTTATTAGGCAATAACCGCATGAGCAACCAGACTAAAACCACCGAGACTGTGCCGCGTTCTGCCGAACCTTTTCCGGCGGCTGATTATCCGGATTATCTGCGTGATGAATCGCGCCGTAGCGGTACGGCTGAGAGTATATCATTTCCTGCCTGTGCGACCGCGGCGCAGGCG
Organism: PVC group bacterium; assembly: GCA_003565095.1. GTDB lineage: Bacteria > Verrucomicrobiota > Kiritimatiellia > UBA8416 > PXDI01 > PXDI01. The sequence goes on from PXDI01000209.1 coordinate 6,297, forward strand.
GATCTTGCCGCCGCGTTTGAGCGCGGCCAGACGGTAACCGTGCAAAGCGCACGCACCGGCATCACCGCGGGGGCGGTGCCGGACGGCGGGCATATTATAAATTTAATCCGTATGCAGCGGTTGCTCGGGCTGCGCCGCGATAGCACAGGTGCTTTTTTGTTGCGGACGGAACCGGGGGTGCTGCTTGCTGATCTGCGCGCGGCAATCGCGCAAGGTGAACTTCCGGGTGATCCGGAAACCATTGCAGCCTTCAGGCAGCAGGGGCCGTTCTGGTTTCCACCTGATCCCACTGAAACATCCGCCGCACTGGGGGGAATGATTGCCTGTAACGCTTCAGGTGCGCTGACGTTTCGCTATGGTCCAACCCGTAATTATATAAATGCCCTGCGGGTGCTGCTGCCGGATGGCGACGCCATTGAACTGCGGCGCGGACGCGAAAAAGCTTCCGGCAGAAATTTTACGCTGGTCACAGAGGCCGGCAGAACGCTGCAAGGCTCTTTGCCATCATATGCAATGCCGGCGGTTAAAAGCGCGGCGGGATTATATGCCGCACAGGATATGGATATGGTCGATCTGTTCATCGGTGCGGAAGGTGTTCTCGGTGTAATTGTTGAAGCCGAACTGCGCCTGCCTCCCGCGCCGCGGAATGTCTGCGGGGTAATGGCGTTCATGCCGGATGAAAACACAGCGCTCACACTGGTAGAGATACTGCGCGAGCCGGTTGATGATTCCGGTATACCGTTGCCGGCGGCAATTGAATTTTTTGATGCCAATGCCTTGAATCTGCTGCGCCGGCGGCGTGAGGATACCGCGGCGTTTGCTGATCTGCCCGAAATGCCGCAAGATTGGCACACGGCGCTCTATCTGGAGTTTCACGGAGATAATGAAGCCGCGTTGGAGCAGGCGCTGGAAATGTTTATTGAAAAGATGGAAGCGGCCGGTGCTTCAAGCGAAGATTCCTGGGTGGCGGATTCGCCGCCGGAAGTACAGCGGCAAAAACGTTTCCGACATGCTCTGCCGGAGGCGGTCAATCTGCTGATCGATCAGCGCAAGCGCAATGATTCACGCATCACAAAACTGGGAACCGATCTGGCGGCACCGGCAGAGTATCTGCGGGACATGATGAAAATGTATCATAGTGATCTGCAAGCGGCGGGACTGGAATATGTGATTTTCGGGCACATTGGCAACACTCATGTGCATGTGA
>PXDI01000120.1 GCA_003565095.1 PVC group bacterium
GGCCGGTATCGCGTTGCGACTGATATTGCTGGTCAGCCTTGGAAGAATGATAGACGTACTTAACGTCAAGCCCGTCAAGGACCATCCCATGCGATTCTGAGTCCGTGAGAATCGAGGCGGCATGGATACGAATACCTCGTAAGATGATGTGAGCCCGTGCACTCAAATCGAATGCGTACATTCTTCTTTTGACTTCAATTCTGTTTCCGGGATCACCACCGCCCGGGGCATACACATAGAGCAGACCGGCGGCACTGTCGTAATACCATTCGTTCTCGGCATCCAGTGCGGCGAGCGCTCCGGCCACATAGAACTCGGCTCCGGCCCGGCAGGCCATATTCATATTCCCGCCACGATCCGCGTTATTGGGAAATGAAAGTGTATTGGTTGTGGCGGAAGTTACCGGCGCAGTCCAACAGAACCATTTGTGACCAGCGGCCACCCATACATATGCATTGGTCCAGTTGCCTGCCGGAAGCTGGGGATGAACAATCTTCTCGGGACCCGATCCGTCGGCAGCCTTTGCCGTGGCAAAGGACATCAGCGCCGTCGGGGTAGCCCTTCCTGCATTCGGCCAGCGGGCCTCAAGCATCATTTCCCCATCTGCAAAGATCTGGTTTTCATGTCCCAACGTCAGATTCGCGGCGGTCTTGTAGATTTCCCACGAATGCGGAGTCCATCCCGATACTGGATCGCAACCGGTTATGGTAACCGCTTCATCGGGGTAAGCTTCAAAAACAATCGGTTCTGCATCCGTGCCTGATGCCGCCGGGACGACGGTTTCCCGATAGGTTCCGGCGCGTATCACACAGCGGTCCCCGCCAACCATGATATCTGCGGCGGCCTGAATCGTGCGAAACGGCGAAAACTCAGACCCATCACCGCTATCCGCCGCACTCGCGTCCACATAATAGGTGGCGGCACCGACGTTAGAAGCAAAAATTAGCCTAATCATAAGAACTGATAACACCCCTCTCATATATTTGACTCCGCTATTCATCACTTTCATCGCTCCTTATCGTTAATCGCGCACCATAAATGGATGATGCCTTCCGTGTGCCCTTGTAGTAGACAAGATACCAATCGTGGAATATATCCACAGCCCGTCGCCTTTGGGCTTGCGGTAATGTCCGGTCACAGCCACCCCCTTGCCCGGCACGGACAATCTTCGGCCAGGACAGGTGACGGGTGGCGGAAGCCTCAGTTGATTGCACCATCATCGTCGCCGGTTCTGCCAGCATAACATTTGCCTCACTGGCACGCAGGTGCCCATCGTTCATCAACAAAACTGCACCGATCAGCAGCGCTGCTTTCGTAGGTGTTTTCATGGTGTCTTTCATTCCTCCTCAACATGGTAACGCTTCAACAACGCCCGCACGTCATCCTCTCTGCTTACATCGGCTTTGCCAAGCATGACAATCCCGGCGGCGCTGCCCAACTGTTGACACAACGCATCCAGCACATCGCCGTCGCCCCAAATCTGGACCAACTTGCCAGCCTTGCGAATCCGCCTAAACACATCGGGCCAATGCGTGACGTCGGGTTGCCCCGCCCCCGGTATCCACTGGATACCCTTCAACTCCTTGATCGCCTGCCTGCCGGACTTCGACTCCACGATGCCATGGGTGATGCGGGCGCTGGCCAGGGCCGCTCCGATTCCCGCCGAGATCATTTATTGTTCCATTCTGAATTGCGACTCGGCGGCTTGGATACGTTCCAGAACGTTATTGGATTGCGAACGTTTTTGTGCTTCGGCAAAAAAGGGACGCATTCTGGTCAACCGGCTTGTTACAAACGCATGTTCCGCCGCGAGGTCGGAAGAGTCCCATAGCCGGGGTCTTATCGGCGGCGGACTGTCTCCCGGCGCCAACTCGGTACGCAAGACAATCTGCCATGTGCCGCGTGTGAGGGTAATGCGCTGACCGTGTTCGATCGCAGTGCCGCCAATCCAGCCGCGGACATGTTCACCCGGACAGTCCCAGCGCAATGTTTTCTGTTCCCGCACTACAACCGCGCCCAGCCAATACAACGCCGTTCCGGTCTGTTCCGCATGCGCCATCTTTATGCAGAAGGCCACGCCGTCACGCTCAATAGAGTCTTCCGGCGTCAAGGCTTCATTCCAACCCCTCCTGAAATCCCGGCTGGCATCCTGCAACGGGAATCTGCGGAACTCGCTGCCGGCGCTTCTATCCGGTTCTACCCAGTTCAACCGGCCGTTGGCAACATGCGCCTCGATCCCGCCGGCTTCGGCGACCGGCAGCGGACCGATTGTGTGCCATCCGCGCAGCACCTGGCCATTGATAAAGTGCATGGTGCCCTGCGCGGCGCGGCGCCGGTTGTCGTCATTAAGCATCCGCCTGGTCATAATTTGCGTCGGCAACAGCGGATCGGAAGCGCTAAGCGGCGTGCCCGGAAGCTGTGCCAGCAATGTCTCGGCCACTTTATCGGCCTGCCAGGCCAGCCCGGCTTCATCGGCCTGAATGCACAATACTCCCCCCCGCAGACGAAAATACATGCGGTCGCCGTCAACTTCCGGCCCATAGGTCAAACCATCGGCCGGCAGCTTTTGATTGCGCGCCAGCACCAGCGGGTCACGACCGGGCAGGACCGTCGGGCTGCTGCCGCCGAGCCATTCCGGATACTCGATATCTTCGCCGGCACGATGGCGTTGATCGAGACCAAAACGGGTATCCCGATTATAGCGAATCCGACCGTCACAGAACAAATAAAGAGCGCCGCCCGCCATTGCCGGCATGGGATAGGTGTTTCCGACCGCGTGCCGGAACACCGGAAAGAAGTTCACCATCAGCTCGCCGGTATGACTGTCGAATGCCGCCAACCTACCGCGCCGCGTACTGGCAATGCCGAAAATCAGCCCGTCGTGCTCGACGCCCCCGCCATACCCGAAACTGTTAAAAGACTGTCCGGTCCACAGAGTCTCCGCGCGGACTTCATCGCGACTTTTCATAATCAGGCGTACCGCCACAACATGACTATAGAAATGCACCTTCGAGAAAATCATCAGCGTTCCGTTTCCCAGCGATAAATACGGATGGCTGACATTTTCATGCCCGATAAAATTTATCAGACTCTGACCGTCATCGGCGCGCCATACCTGACCACCGGCGGTGACGATTACATCCATCCGCTCCTGCCCGTCGGTCAGTGAAACAACATGCGGCGTGACTATGCCATCGGCATCATAGCGGTTGCCCCAGTGCGGAATATCGAAAGGCGGAGTTTCCCAAAGTTTTTCACCGCTTGCGGCATCGTGGCACACCAGCCGTGCGCGCCGGTTGGGATTCCTGTCCGCGCACCAGCCGCCAAGCGCCTGCCGGAGGGTGGGCGGTTCGGTTCCATAAGCGGCAATCATGGCAATAATGCGTCCGTCATGAAATACCGGTGAATTGACCTGAAAGCCCATCGAACCGCCAACGGCGCCCATATCTATAATCCACTGAATCCGGCCGGCGGCGTCCAGCTTTGCCAGCACGGTGCCGGCCTGCTTGATCCACAGGTGATGGCCGTCGGTTATCGGACTGCACATAATATTGTCCGTATAACCGCTGTCCCCGCCAAACTGCGGTTTACGTCGGTAATCTGCCGGATACAGCGCAACCAGTTGCTCATAGAGTTGCTCGATGCGTTCTTTGTTGGCACGGTCAACCGGGTCTAATGCGTCGATTTCCGCATAAACCGGCACCACCTGGCACCAGACCTCCGGATGCGTAACCGCCAACCGGTCAACCCGGCTGCGCCAGCGTACTTCGCCGGTCATTTTATCGAGCGCCACAACGGTATTCGGCGCTTCGGTGGTAATCAGCAGGTCCCCCATAACCATGACATTCCCGTTGCCAAACGCCAGCTTGCGTATCCAGCCGATGTTGCGATTATTGTTTATATCGAATGCCAGCGGCGGATTGGTATCCGGGTAGCGACCACTGTGATCGCGGCGAAACTGCCGTGCGGCGGAATGCGGATTGCCGATATTTTGATAAGCATCCCTGCGCTTAGCGGCAATTGCCTGCGCCTCCGCGGGAGGACGCGGCGCACCCTCGACACAGAAATGTATGCCGGCAAACGCCGCTATGGCTGTATCGTCAACATACAGCAGCAACTCGTTAATGCCTTTTTTCAACGGCAGACGCGTAAGCCACAATCCCGGTTTCTTTACCGGGTCGGCGCGATAACGGTCAATTTTCCATACCAGCCGGTTATTGACAAACAGTTTTGCGGCGTAAGCGGTTTCGACGGTACACCAGACCTCGACATCACGCGGCGCCTCAACCTGCATGGCATGGTAGCTGCCGGTATATTCCCAGCCGGGAAAGATATAATTCGGCCGGGCTGAACGAGGCGCGTAAAAACGTCCCTGCATCGGCATTACCGCCATGTAATCCCAGGGCCGCACATGATGGGTGGCTCCATCCGGCAGCCTGCCCCAATCTTTGCCCCATTGATCAGGGACGGAAGGATCAACGGCGGGCGTCTGCACCTGGGCCTGATAGCCACTGCGCGGCCCCCCCCGGGCGCGTATTGCCGCCACCGGCGCCCGGTACAAAGTGCGCCGCTCGGGAATCAAAGCCGGCAGCGCCGGGCTATGGCCGCCCCAGGGCGTGGTCATAACCGGCCCCAGCGACATAACCTGCTCCTGACGCGGGTACATCCAGCGTACCGCGCCCGTCCGGCCAAGAGTGTCGGGCAGACGGATCACGGTACCGTCAGCCGGTATCGGTTCAGAATTATTGGATGCCGTGAAGTCCGGATCGCCGGATTCAACATTGCACTGAAGAACCCGCGGCGCTTCGGCGCGCTCATTCCAGGCCGTGCGTGCGGCGGCAACATAGCGCTGCAAATGCTCTATTTTCGGTTCGGCAAATGCGATAATCTGCTCAACACTTAAGCTTATCTGCGCCAGATCAGCCGCAATAGTGTCGTCTAAGAGATCGCCACCAATGGAATCCAAACCGATATCCATATCCATGATATTGGGAACGCTGCCGCGCCTGACGCGAGCGGCGGGTTTATCAGCGGGTTTTTGCTCTGCCGGATCGGGCCACTCGAATGCTATTTCAGGAATCTGGTCTAACGCAAGTTTATATGGCAGACCGATGCGCGCCGCCATTTCAACCGTGCGCAATTCATGCCAGACTTGCATGCCGTACGCATAGATCGCGGTCAGGCGCTCGGTAGCCAGAACCCCGAAATCCGGCGCTTTTTTGAAACGCGGGCGCTGCAACGGTTCATATACGGCGACAACTTCACCATCGTTGCCCCAGCCGATGCCGGGATTGGCCACTGTTGCCGTGCCGCCTGCTTCGGAACCGATCACCGCATCCAGCGTAAACACCGTCGGCTTTATACGCCCAAGGTCGAGGTCATCGCTGTCAAGCCCGTCCCACGCCACAATATCAACCCGCAGTGAACCCTTCACGCTGCCGCCTTCAATCTTCATTGCTGAAGCATCCGCAAAGAAATGTAAAGCTGATCCGCCCGGCGACTAGGCGCGCGCTTCGATAAACACCCCTTCACGCAAAACAGCCTGCGCAATCAAATCATGCCCCCCGAAGACATCACGCAGCGTAAGTTCAATGCATCCGTTGTAAGGAGACTGCGGCGGCGTCGCTGGCAGTTGCGCCGCATAATTATTGCGGATTGCCTCCAGCTCGCCAACCGTTTTGCGCAAGCGCATCGTGACGGCTTCCAGCTCCGGAGCTTGTGCCGCCGCGCTGACAGCCAACCCCAATAATATGCAGACAATAATACACCTGTTCATTATCAGCTCCTGTATTGAAACACCCTCCGCCCTTGAGAATGGTTCATGTACCTTCGGCGGCTAAATCTTCCGGTCTGCAAATTGTACGCAGCTCGATCATACGCGGCTGAAGCTCGCCGCTGGCAAGACCATTTGCCCGCTCATTTATCTCGCGCAGCATTAAGGCGTTGAATCGATTGGGGACATTATACATATTGACCAGTCCATAATGCGGCACGTCCGGATCCGTGAAATTGTGTTGCCACTTGAACCAAGAATATCCGATCAGCGACGGATGCGCAATAGCAGATTCCAAGGCCGCGACACCACGACGGAGCGTACGTTCATTCATCGACAGTTCCGCGTCACTCCGATCGGCAAAAGGCCACTTAAAGTAATCGCTGGCCCACGCGAACTCGCCGTTCAAAACCGGCATCCCGGTTGCCGACGCAATCGCGTCCACCCGCTTCCCGAAGTCGGCGCGATAGCAATTCATGGTCAACACATCACACCAGCCGTTATCGAAAGCCTGTCGCTGTGCCGCCAGAATGACGGGGCCGGGATTTCCGCCGTGCCGCGGGCCGAGAATCAAATGATTTGGATCATGCCGGCGGATACACTCCGAAACGATCCGGAAATATTCCAGCGCATAGTGCAGCGAGAAAGCGTCCTGGTCCTCGTTATACTCCGCATGATCAAGCACCAGACCTTCGTCGTTCAGGCGGCGGAAGCCGGCTTCGTCCTGGAACGCCAGCCCCCAGCGCGCAGCCACCGGACGGGGACCGCCGTATCTTGCACTGACCCATTGCCAGGCGGCGCGTTGTGCGTGTCGGTCCGGAGACTCCGACAACAGTATTTGCAGCAGTGATGGCGTCATGGCTTTACTGGAAACATTAGCGGTGCCGCCCCATACATGCTCACGGTACCGCTGCCCCCAACCCGGTTCATTATCACAAAACCAACCGATGAATTCCGGGCGGTCGCGATAAAGCGCAGCGGACTCCGCGCAGGCACGGTCATAGGCTTTTGCAAAACACGGGTCAAAGACATCAATGTTCTTCACACCCGTCTTTTGAAGTGTTCCATCGGAATAAACACGCCTGACATGTAAAAGGTGGCAAACCGGCCAGCCGATTGTCGTAAAATCAACGTTTGACCAGCTGCCGAAAGCATTAAACCCTAATGTTGCCAGATAATCCGCAATCCCCTGAAAATCATTGCGGAGAACGGCCTGTTCCTCACCGGCGGGCGCGGTTTTGAATGCCGACGGGCAGCCGACCGAGTCAATGCCCTTGTAGAACCAGCATTGCCCCTGCGGATTAACAAACCACCAGCGTCCCGACCGGTCTTTCCCGACCCGGAAGAAACCCTCTTTGCCACGCAGGGTCGACTCATCTAATGCGATTGAACTCATCAAATCTCCCTTTCCCTATTTCCGTTCTGTCAATAATTGCGCCCCAGTCTTGGGGCTAATCGTCGTTTCATCAAGTACTTTGTTTGCGAGTGTGGGAGTTTGGGAGTATGTGAGTGTGTGGGTATGGGAGTGTGGGAGTGCTTGGGAGTATGTGAGTGCGTGGGTATGGGAGTTTGGGAGTTCGTATTCGGCCTCATCTTCTCTAACCTGACTGCATGAGATACACCATTCGAATGCTCGAAGATCTGCATGGCCGACTCAAATGCCTCGCGATAAACCCGAATTTCCCTGAAATGCTTCACTACGCTCATAAAAAACCCTCACACACTCACA
>PXDI01000361.1 GCA_003565095.1 PVC group bacterium
AAACGGAATTGCTCCGATTGCCTGAGCGGCGGTGCTGCCGTTGCGAATCTCCTCCGCGGCCAGCACCGCATTGCTTGCAATGCTGCGGTTGCCGGTTACCGCTCCGGCCAGCTCAACGGCTTCCACCAAGTCTACATCCGACTCTAACAGCATTGCCAGCGTTCCGGCAAACCGCTCGGTAGCCAGCGGACGGCTCACCCTGCGCCACACCGGTATGCGTAATATGCGTTCGTGAAACGCGGCGGCAAAGTCATTGTTGTGCCGGATATGACGCCGCAGCAGCAACACAAGCATTATTACAACCGGCACAAGCACCGGAATGCCCCATAGCATTGCATTACCTGCTACCAGCATGATTCTTGTCAGCAAAGGCACTTCACCCATCTGCCCCAGCAACGCCCCGGTACGCGGCAGCAATGCACCCAGCATTACAACAGCCACAACCAGAGCCGCAGCGAAAACCACCAGCGGATAAATCATTGCCGACTCAATCTGACGGCGGGCTTCTAGTTCCCGCTCCAGATAGTCAGCCAACTGCCCGAGCAATGGTCCCAGCGCCCCGCTGCGCTCACCGGCTTGCAGCAGCGTTGCCTCAAACCGCGAAGCATCTCCGGATGCACCGGCAAGCGCTACAGCCACCCCCTGCCCTTCGCGGACTGCATCGCGCGCCGCGGCGGCAACCCGTTGCACAACACTTCCGGCCCGGCCGTTCATGATCATTTCCAGCGCCTGAAATGCCGGCATACCGGAGTCCAGCAATGCACCCAGTTCACGGTATAATACAGCACGGTACTCTTTCTTGAACGGCAGCATGCGGCGTGTCGGCAGTATCATTTCGGCAAAAAGCTGCATTTTAGCCAGGCGTTCGCGCGCGTCTTTAGTGCCGGCTGCCTCAATCAGGCCGCGGCGGCGTTTGCCGTTTGCATCAAGCGCTTTATACTCATAGGTGTTCACAGTATAACCCGGCTAAGCAATTCTTCAATGGTGGTTTCGCCGGCGGCCACCTTGGCGATGCTATCCTCCAGCAGCGGGTGCATACCGTCAACACAGGCCTGTTTATGCAGAGCAGAATGCGTCAAGCCGCCTGAGCGCATCAGCTCGCGTCCGGCCGGCGACATATTCATCAGCTCAAAAACGCCGACACGACCATGATAGCCTTCAAGACATTCGTCGCATCCATCCGCCTCCCAGACCATTTCAGGCAAACCACTTGATTGCGGCAGCAGCGCCAGTTTGGCAGGTTCCGCGGCAGTCCGGCGCTTACAATGCGGACAAAGCCGTCGCACCAGGCGCTGCGCAAGCACCCCGCTGAGCGATGCCGCCAGCAAAAAGGGTTCAATGCCAAGATCAAGCATACGGATAACAGCCCCCGGGGCATCATTAGTATGCAACGTGGTCAAAACAAGATGACCGGTAAGCGCTGCGCGCACTGCGATTTCCGCGGTTTCCTGATCACGTGTTTCACCGACAAGCACCACATCAGGATCCTGCCGAAGAATGTGCCGCAAGCCGCGCGCAAACCCCAGACCGATCCGCGGACGAACCTGAATCTGGGCAATCGACGACAACTGATATTCCACCGGATCTTCGATGGTCATGATATTCTGCCGCGAAGAATCAAGCGAGCGCAAGGCGGCATACAGCGTAGTGGTTTTGCCGGAACCGGTCGGACCGGAAACGATTACCAGTCCGCTGGATTTGGCGAACAGACGGCTGAAACCGCCCAGCAAATCTTCATTCATACCCAGCGAAGCAAGCGGGCGCAGGACACTTTCACGGTGCAGCAGACGCAACACCACACGCTCACCGTCCCCGACCGGCACCGTTGAAACCCGTACATCAATCGCCCGTTCACCGACCCGCACCTGGGCCACACCATCCTGCGGCAACCTCCGTTCAGCCAGATCCAGCCGCGCCATCACCTTCAACCGTGAAATAAGTGCACTAACCATATTACCCGGCGGCGAACTCTGCTCATAAAGCACTCCATCAATGCGGTAACGCACCCGCAGCCGCCCGGCAGAAGGTTCAAAATGAATATCGGAGGCGTCCCGGCGGACCGCTTCCAGCAGAATCAGATTAACCAACTGGGTTACCGGGGTTTCCTGTGCGGAACGCAGCAGATCCTCGGAAGAAGCCCCGGAACCAGGCTGGACAACATCACCGGATTCCCCCATCTGCTCCATAAAATCCGCCGGTGAGGCCGAGCGGGCGGCATAGCAGTGTTCAATTGCCTGACGCAGGATTGCTTCACCGGCACCGACAGGCTCAAGATCAAGCCCGGTTAATAAAGCCAGATCATCAATCGTCTTGATGTCATCAGGCTCAGCCATCGCCACGCAGGAAAGACCATCAATCCGCAGCGGCAGCACCAGCCGCCCGCGGGCCCACTCCACCGGCAGTTCCGCCAGCAGATCAGGCGCAAACCAGGCATCGTCGATGGTGTCAAGCACCCTCGGCAGGCCTAGGTTCACGTCCGGCTGGATTGAATGATCAGCGCAATTCATCGGGACTCAATCCGGTTCTTTCCTGCCAGTCATTGCGGACTCTTGCGGCAGTCTCGGTTGTTCCGGTAATTGTGGGTGTAACAAAAATCAACACATCAGTCTTCTCAAAGCCTTCCGACTTGCTGCGGAAAAGCCATCCCAGCAGCGGAATGGAGCCCAGCAGCGGAACCCGCCGTTCTGAGTTGATGCGATCCTCACGGGTAAGTCCGGCGATAACAATAGTTTCAGTATCGCGTACACTGACGGTTGTCATAACCTCGCGCTTGGCGATGGTTGGTGCAAACATTGAAGAATCCGGTCCGGGATCAATCACCGCCTCAATACTCGGATTCAACGCCATGCGGATTATTCCGTCGGGGATAACATGCGGAGTAAGTTTAAGTTTAATCCCGACATCAACGCGATCGATGTTCTGAATAACGTCACGCGCGGAACCCGAGCCGCCCTCAATGGTGGAAGTCAGTACCGGAATCTCGTTAACAATCATCACCGAAGCTTCCTGATTGTTCTGGGTTTCAAGCGAGGTTTCGGAAAGAATTCTGACCGAACCGGTGCGGCGCATCGCGTCAATATTGATCAGTCCCGGATAACTGACGGCGACATTGCCGTTGTCATCACGCCGGGTCCCGTACGCAGCACCTACAGAGATACCGCGCGGGAACATCCCTTTCTGGACCGCGCCGAGCAGACTGTCAGCTCCGGTACGGAAAGCGCTGCTGCCCTGGATTTCGGTTGATCCTACTTCCGATGGCATTTTCAGTGCCGCCATCTCAACGCCGAAATCAAGTCCGCGATCCTGACTGACTTCAGCAATAATAACCGAGATATGCACCTGAGCACGCGGCAGATCGAGCTGCTCAACCAAGCGCCGGACCACCTCGAAATCGCCGGGCGATGAATCAACCAGCAGGGCATTGTTGGCAAGGCTGGCTTCAATTGCAATTCTGCGGCGTCCGTCACGCGGGTCTGACTGCTTCAGCAGCGCGGAAATACTGCGCGCGGCCTCTTCGGCCGAAAGATGTTTCAGAAAGATTGCATTCAGTCTGCCGCGCCCGGTCGGAGCGTCAATATCCATTGCAGTCACCAGGCGTTTAATATCCGCCAGCTCACTGGCGGTTCCTGAAATGATCAAGCTGTTTGAATCAGGCACGGCAACAACGCTGGCCGGGGCGGCATCAACCTGACCGCCAACTGCCGGCAGACGGCGGCGCAATGCCTCCGCACGGCTGAAGCTTTCACGCAAAGCCTGATTAAGCTGCTGGGCCATATCCTCGGCTGACGCATATTCCAAACGGATAACCTCCGTGCTGCGCGACAACCCCGGCCGGTCCAGTTCGGCAATTATGCGCTCCACCCTCCGGATACCTTCACTTGAGTCGGTAAGCAGCAGATGATTGGTTTCCGGCAAGGGTATGGCGGCCGCCCCGCGTGCAGTCAACGCTTTGGCTATTTCCGAGGCGGAGACATGCTCCAGCCGGAAAATACGTGTTATTATCCCGTCAGCCGGCAGTTCCTCATCCACACCCACGACCGGCGGGAGAATCGTCTTGCCGCGCGGCAGCGGAACAATCCGCAGCAGTCCACGCTCGTCAATCACACCGTATCCGGCTGATTCAATGATTGATATAAACAGCGGGTAGACGTCAGGCCGGCGCACCTGCGGGGAAATAACCGTCAGTTTGCCTTCCACACTTTCGTCAACAACAAACCGCCGGCCGGTAATTTCACCGACAAGCCGCGCAAATGAAGCAATATCAACACTATCAAAACTGAAATTGACAAAACCTTCATCCGGCAGACTGCGCGCAAACGAAAGTTGCGTGCATGCCAAGGCCGTCAACAATACCAACCCGCATAAGGCCGGCAGTCTCAATGCACGATACCGCGCTCGGACGCGGTGACAAATGCCGTCAGATGTTCGAGTTCCGGACATGATTCCAGCTCCGTCCTGATGCGCTCAACCGCCTGCGATACCGCAATATCTTCACGATACAGCAAACGATAGGCACTCTTTATCAACTGCCTTGCGGCAGGCGAAACATTATTACGCTGCAGACCAACCGAATTAGGCCCGTGCACAGCCGCCGGATTTCCGTCTACAATCATATACGGCGGACAATCCTTGGTAATCTTGGTGCATGCCCCGATCATGCACATCGTTCCTATCCGGCAGAACTGATGCACCCCGGTCAAGCCGCCCAATACAGCTCTGTCCCCGATCTGCACATCCCCCGCCAGATGTGTGGAGTTCGACATAATGACTCCACTGCCCAGGCAGCAGGCATGTGCCACATGACAATAAGCCAGTATATGGCAATCAGCCCCGACAACCGTCACTTCGCCTTCATTCGTCCCGGCATTTACTGTCACATATTCGCGCAAAGTGGTGCGCTCTCCGATTTCAACGGACGTATGCCCACCGCGAAATTTCAAGTCCTGTGTCTGAGTTCCGACACATGCAAACGGAAACAACGTACAGCCGGCACCGATGGTTGTGCAGCCGTCCACCACCACATGCGAAATAAGTCTGGCGCCGTCGCCGATTTTAACATCCGGACCGATCACGCAATAAGGCCCGATTTCAACATCAGAGCCGATTTCGGCACGCGGATCGATCACTGCCGCGGGATGCAGACTGCTCATGAAGCAACTTCTCCCGCCGCCATCATGCACATCATTTCAGCTTCCGAAACAACTGCACCGTCAACCAGGATACGGCCCTTAAAGCGTGCCGAACGCGACCTGATCTTAGTAATTTCGACCTCAATGCGCAACTGGTCCCCGGGCTTTACCACTTTGCGGAATTTGGCATTATCGATTGACATGAAATAAGGGACCCCGGCCGACTCCCCGCCGATACGGTTCAAGAGAATCCCGCCGGTCTGCGCCATTGCTTCAAGCTGCAAGACTCCCGGCATCACCGGCACACCGGGGAAATGCCCCTGAAAGAACGGCTCATTAATTGTCACATTTTTCAATCCGGTGATTTTCGTCTGGTCATCGCATTCAATAATACGATCCACCAGCAGAAACGGATAGCGGTGCGGCAACCGCTGCATAATTTCGCCAATCTCAAACGCAGCCATTTACAATTCTCCTGTTATTATTATCTGGCCATTGCGGCCGGACGGTCACCCGGCGCAACTCCGCGAATATAAACATCCACCCGGCGGTTGATCGGATTGCCCCTTTCCGGATCGTTGGGTCCTTTCGGACGCGTGAACCCGTAACCGGCGGCCTCCAGGCGACCGGCAGCTATCCCGCCCTGCTGAACAAAGTAGTTCATCACCGCTTCCGCACGCTGCCGTGAAAGACGCATGTTGTAATTATGTTCCGAGCGACGGGTCCGGTCGGCATGTCCCTCAATCCGCGCGGTCGCATCCGGATGACGGGTCAGAACCTTTACGATCACATCCAGCTCATGCTGAAATTCTGGTTTGATGACGGCCTTGTCGTAATCAAAATTCAAAAACAGTTCAAACAGCATCAGGTCATCGCTGCCGTCAAGCGGATCGGTGCCGTCTTCCAAAACTTCATGACCATCTGAAACCCCGCCGCCGTCGGTATCCCAGTTCAACGGGTCGGTGCCGTAAATCCGCACTTCCTCGTAATCGGTCAGTCCGTCATAATCAGTATCCGGATTCAGTGGATCGGTGCCGTAAATCATAACTTCCTCATAATCGCTCAATCCATCGCCATCAGTATCTGGATTATAGGGATCAGTGCCGTAAATATGAATTTCCTCCCAGTCGGTCAATCCGTCACCGTCACTATCCAACGGCCCGGCAACCGGAACATATGCCGGCGGAACATACGCGCCCCAGCGCCATACCAAACCAACATCAAGCGTGCCATTAAGTTCAGTATCAGTGCCGGTGATGAAAGCCCGCGCGTCGGCACGCAGCGCCCAGACATCATTCAAGTGATACATCACCCCGAAGCCGCCGCGGATTTGCGGGCGAACACTTTCAGGGAAAACGTCCTTACCATATGTGCTGATTCCCACGCCCGCCACCAGATAAGGATCAACCCTGTCCCAACGCGAAAAATGGAACAATGCATCCACCGCCAGACCGATACCGTATGTATCACCGAAATCAGTGGTGTCGGTATAAGAATAAGACCGCCGTGTCCGTATAATCTGACCGGTTTCCGGATCTTCCCGGTGTGAGATTGTATAGTTTTCGCGCAGCTTGGGGGCCAGATAACCGACCGCCTCAATTGTCCACCACTCATTCAGGTCATAACCCAGACGGCCTTTCAGAATCAAACCGTCCTGCAAAGGCTCATCGCCCTCAAACATCAGAACACCGATGGAAGGACTGAAATACCAGCGGGCTTCCAGATCAGTTTCATCAAGCTGTGCTGAAGCAGTCCCCACTGCTGAACAAACCGCCACCATCCCGCATATTATCCGCGTCGTCACCCCGTGCATTCGCATGATATATCTCCTGTTATAATCCGACTGTTGTCTTTGAAAACGTTAAAATATTAAAACAGCCATTGAAACAGGAGACTTTAGCCACATTCCCGCTCATTTGTCAAACAACTTGCGGCATATGACTCAATAACGGTAAGTATCGAGTTTGAAAGGCCCGTTCTGCGGAATGCCGAGATAGCCGGCCTGCTTGCGGGAAAGGCGGTCAAGTTTAACGCCGAGTTTACCGAGATGCAGTCTGGCAACCTTTTCATCCAGCGATTTAGGCAGGACATGCACCCCGACCGGGTAACCGTCCTCAGAGCAGTAAAGCTCCATTTGCGCCATCACCTGGCAGGTAAAACTGTTGGACATAACGAAACTGGGATGCCCTGTCGCACAGCCAAGATTCACCAGCCGGCCTTCCGCCAACACGATTATGCTTTTGCCGCCGGGCAGCCAGATCCGGTCCACTTGTGGTTTAATTGATTCCCAGCGGTATTTACGCATCTGGTCAATCTGTATTTCACTGTCAAAATGCCCGATATTGCAGACAATTGCCATA
>PXDI01000384.1 GCA_003565095.1 PVC group bacterium
GAAATGCACGCACAGCTCACGTCCCTAAACGCAGAGGTCGGCAAGATGCTGCGATCAATGCATGAACATCCGGAGAAGTTCCTAACGACTAGCGCCTAGTGCCTAACTCCTGGGGGAGAAAAACCAATGAGCTCCAAGTACTTGATGAAACGACGATTAGCCCCAAGACTGGGGCGCAATTATTGACAGAACGCGGCCTGCAGCGGGGATAACTTTATGAATCTTATTATACCGGATGAGAATGGAGCCGGTAAAGACACAATGCCAGGAGTTAGGCGCTAGTTAGTTAGGCGATGTGGGTGTCTTCCTAACGACTAATGCCTAACAACTAGAAGATTCATTTTGCTATAAGTCTTTGAAAGACGGTTGCTTAATGGCAAGACGGATATAGGGAGATGGGAATGACCTGGAACATAAAAGGCTGGCAGGGGAAGGATTCGTCAAACATTGAGCCGGCATACTTGGGAAACGGTGTTTTCGGTTTGCGCTTTGGCGGTAATCCGTTCGATTACGGACGGCTGATTATCGGCGGACTTTGGGGGTATCATGGAGCAGAGGATATCCATAGGATCGTGGATGTGCCATCACCGCTGCATTTTGACATTCGGCTGGGCGCGGGGCGCGCCGTCCGTCGCCCGGCACGGGTTGAGCCCGCATCCCAGCAACTGGATTATTTGACTGCCACGCTTGTTTCCGATGGCATATTGTACAACAGTGACGGCGAAAAAGCCCAATATCACGTGAAGCATTGGATCAGCCGTGCGCTGCCGTCGCTGGCGGTGATGGAACTGACAATTATTCCCGAAAAAACCATGACCGTTACCATCCGCCCGCGCCAGTTAGGCGAGGCGGCGGTTGCCGGTTGCGTCAAAGTCGCAACCGAGGTGCCGGGGCGATGGGATACGCCGGGTGAATCACGTATTATCTGGCAGGCCGCTGGCGGTGCGGATAAAGGCGTGGTGCTGCTTTCTGTTCGTGAAGCCAACGGTGCGCAAGTGCAGGCGGTTTCAGGCTGTTTCTCGGCTTGTGGTGATGAAATGCAGATTTCGTGGCCGGACGCGGCTGCCGGACAACCGCTGAAGCTGCGGTTGTATATGACCGTTGTCAGCACCGCGCATCATCCGCAGCCCGAGGCGCAGGCAGTGCGCATGCGGCGCTGGGCGTTTTCCCATTCGCATGCTGAATTGCGCGCTGCACATCTGACAGCATGGGCGGAAATCTGGCGCGGACGGGTGATCGTTGACGGCGATGATGAAGCGCAGGCCGCCGTTGACGGATCTTTGTTCCATCTATTCTGTTCGGCGAGTCCTGCGGGAGTTTCGGGTATGGCGCCGTTTGGATTAAGTTCCGACGGCTATAGCGGGCATGTTTTCTGGGATTGCGAAACATGGACCCTGCCGCCGTTTATGCTGCTTGATCCGGCGACTGCCCGTTCCGTGCTTGATTTCCGTTTGCGCGGACTGGATGCCGCGAAGGCTTATGCGGCACTGTATGGTTATAAGGGTGCGATGTTTCCGTGGGAAGCCGACGGGCGCGGGATGGAATCCACCCCGGTGGCTGCGTTAACCGGGGTAATGCAGCATCATGTCACCCCGGATGTGGCATTTGCTTTCTGGCAGTATCAGGTCAATTGCGGCGATGAAGACTGGTTGCGTGAGGCTACCTGGCCGGTTTTACGCAATGTGGCTGACTGGATCTGCAGCCGGGTGGATAAAACTGCGCGCGGCTATGAGATCCGGCACGTCATCGGTGCGGATGAATTCTCGCAGAACGTCCACAATAATGCTTTTACCAATCTGATCTGCCGCAAAGTGCTCGGGCTTGCGGATGAATGCTGCCGGCGTCTGGGCGGAACTCCTCCTGCCCAATGGGGGATTGTGGCTGATGGAATATACATTCCAAGGGATGCAAAAAGCGGGCTGATTTTGCAACAGGATGGCTGGACCCCGGAGAAGATCAGCAAGCAGGCGGACACCGTGCTGGCGGTTTATCCATCGAACGTGTTGGAGCGGCAGGATATTGAGAAAGTGATTGCGGCACATGTACCGCTTGATCCGGAACATGCCTGCATGGTTGCGATGGGTGATCAACTGCATGCCGTGGCCGCCGCGCGTATTGGCCGGCGTGACTTGGCAAAACTTTTTTTCCGGCGCGGCTGGCAGCCGTACTGGATAAAAGAGTGGGGGATGTTCTCGGAAACAATTAGTCGGCGTGGGGGGTGCTTTATTACCGGTCACGGCGGAGTGTTGCAGGCCGCGCTGATGGGTTTTCCGGGCTTGCAGTTGGACGACCCGCAGTTGGCAATTCATCCCGTCGCCTTGCCTGAAGGCTGGCAGAAAATCACCTGCGAGCGCATTTACGTCCATGGCAAGCCGCTGCGCATGGAGGCCGTTCACGGCAAACCGGCGGAGTTGCAGAAAACAACCTGAAAAAATCAATCATCCGGTTCGCCGTCGATTCCTTTACTGACATCGATGCAGCGCATTGCGTTTTGATCACGAATAATCAGTCTGCCGTCGGACAGGGCCATTGGCGCCCAGGCGTGGCCGTCGCTTGCCTCGAGCACCTTGGCGCGTGCGAGCGGGCGGAATTCGTCCGGGGTGGCTTCTATAAGGTGCAGTTCGCCGGTTTTGCCATTAAGGACATAAATGAGGCCGTCGGCAATCAGCAGTGCCCCTGAATCAAAAAGCTGTTCCGGTCCGGATTGCCAGAGCAGGTTGCCCGCTGTATCCATGCACACAAGTCCGGTGTTTTCTTCATTGTGATATTCATCGAAACTTTGTGCGTAGATATATCCTTTGTGGTATACCGGGGTCTGGATTTGCGGGGTGCATGCAGTGTTATGGAAAGTCATTTCGGTTTGCCATTCCGGGGCGGCCGGAGTGATGCGCAGGCCGAATGCGCCGTTGCGGTATCCGCCCGCAATCAGCAGGGTGGCTTCATCCAGTTGCACTGCGGCGGGAATCGGTATCCCATATGGATGCGGGGTGGTATATTGCCAGAGAATGTTGCCGCTATCCGCCGCGATTCCTGAGATCAATGCCGGCCGCCGGCCGCCGTGGGTTGCGTTGGCGAGCATCACAACCTGTTCGATTCCGGCCAGTCTTGCAATCATCGGACTTGAGTGGCTGTAGATATCCCAGCCGATGAAGGGGGATGTCCAGATTGTTTCGCCGGTGAGACTGTCGATAGCCAGCATGCCGTGTTGTTGGGTATGCACTGCTACGAAGAGTCTGCCGGCATGCACTAGGGGGTTCTGTGTGATGCCCCAGCGCGGCAACTGGCCTTCGTTGGGCATCAATGTGTCGCGCAAGCGGGGGTGCATGACCCATTCGTTCAGCGGAAAGGACGCCGGCAGGCGGACACGCACCGCCAGCGGATAAATTCCGACATCCAGATGCAGCGCCTCGTTGTCCTCAATCCGGATTCCCCCCAGCCAGACGGCAACACCTCCCTTGGGCTGGGTGGTGCGCACGGTGCGGTGAAAATTATTATAGATCAGCGTGTAGTAATAGGTGTCGGTGCCGCGTTGGCCGTCGATGGGGCCGAAAACATCGATCGTGCGTGATTCACCGCTGCCGCGCACAAACTGCTCCGGCAGGCTTTTGACGGCGTGTGTTTCCCCGGCAATAGACAACTCCATTCCGCTGGATACGATGTGATTGGTGAAAAACGGCGGAAGTTCATCCGTGCCGCCGATGGCGAACGGTCCGGCGAACAGCCAGTTTTTGGGTACGGTATTATGCAGGAGAATTTCGGCTTTAACATTGCGGGTTATTTCAGAATCGAGCGGGACAACTGTTGAATATGACAGATTAGTCTGCCATGAACGGTAGTCCATGGTGATGTTGCGCCGCCACAGCGGCTGGCCGCTATGGCGATCGACCGCGTGGAGATGACCGTAGGCGCCCTGGATGAAAACCAGATCGCCCTTGATCGCCGGAGTGGTTCTTGAGCCGGGAAAACTCATCCGGCCCGGGGCGGAGTATGCAAAACGCCATTCTTCCCGGCCGGTCTGCAAATCAAGGCAGCGCAGCACGTCGGCTTCGTCAGCGATCCGGTCCAGCAGAAAAACTTTGCCGTCCTGGACGGCGGCGCCGCCATAGCCGGGACCGACCGGAATACTCCAGAGCAATGGCGGGCCTGTTGCCGGCCATTCGCGCGCCAGTCCGGTTTCCGGCGAGACCCCGCTGCGCTCCGGCCCCATGAACTGCGGCCAGCCGGCAATAGTAAGCGTGCCGGAGGCGGCAGGCAGGACCAACAATAACACGGCAACACATAATCGTGGAGTGGATTGCCTGCTGGTGTTCATGCCTTTATTCGATCTTTTTCATTTCCCATTATAGAACTTTTTGTAATACCGGTTTTCCTGCACCCGAATTCTCGCATAATGCAATATGCGGGGTCAAGGATGCGGAATGCGAAGCAGCTATAAGCCCTCTCTTGGGGAGATATTTTCACTTGTGTTATAACCTGGTTGTGATTCAATACACTAACGAGGTAAAAGCGGCGGAGAGCAGTAATGATTAGTCAAAACAAAATTGTGCAATTTGGTCGACAGCTGGCGACCATGTTTCATCCCGAAAGTATTATTTTGTTCGGTTCGTATGCGTATGGTTCACCGCGTTCGGATTCCGATGTGGATATTCTTGTGGTTATGCCATTGGATGAGAGCCCGTTTGATAAATCGGTTGAGATGCGGATGAAGTTACGGCCGGGATTTCCGCTTGACCTTTTAGTTCGCACCCCGGCAAAAATCAGGGAGCGCTTGGCTATGGGAGATGATTTTATTCGGGATATCATGGAGAAGGGCAAGGTGCTTTATGAAGCCGCTCACGACTGAATGGATTACAAAAGCCGAGGGTGATTATTCCATCGTCGAACGTGAGTCCCGTGTGCGGCTGAATCCAAGTTATGACGGGGTATGTTTTCACGCACAGCAATGCGCTGAGAAATATATTAAAGCCAGGTTATGTGAGTCTGGTGTTAGAGTTGAGAAGGTGCATGATTTGAACGCGCTATTGGATCAGGTGTTGCCAATGGAACCTTTATGGGAGGCTTATCGTCGTGAGCTTTCCTACCTATCGGACTATGCCGTTAATTTTCGTTATCCAGGAGACAGCGCGGATCGAAAAACGGCCTTGCAAGCGCGTTCCTTCTGCCGAGAGTTCCGTAAGGCGGCACGTGCGGCGCTTGGTCTTGATTAAAGCTTGTTAACTTGGGCAGAATGGCCCTTGCTGTTCCTTTGGCTTTCTCATTCTACCACAATCTCAAAGCTTTCGCTGTGGCTGTTGAATTCGGGAGCGTACATACACTGGATATTGGCTATGCCGCTTTGGTACACCCCGCGGTGCTGCACGAAGACGCTGTATTCGAAGACATAAACGCCTTTCGGCAGATAGTGAATGAAAAAGTGACTGGCGGTATCGCGGGTACTTTCGTAGTAGGCCAGTCCGTCCTGAAATTTCGTCCGGCTGAGCACATTGACCGGTTCGGTTCCGCTGCCGCGCTGGTCTTTCAGATGCACATATTCCATATCGCGGTCAACCCGCACTTCAATGCGGCAAACCAGCTCATCACCGACCGCCACCGGCCCGCGCACGGCTTCCAGCACGGGCCCGCGATCGGTGAACACCTTGCGGTAAAGCCGTTTGTTCAGTTTCAACGGCGTTTCTTCATGCGGGGTGACCTTGCTGATATCTTCCAGATACTGCCAGTGCACGCTGCCCCAGCTTACGCCGTCATCGGTTTTTGTAACTGTAATATTGCCCATCGCCGGTTTGATCTCTCCGCGTACGAAACGTTGCTCGTAGAAACCGGTGCCGGGTTCGACGTCTTTGGGCTCTATCAGCTCGCCGCCCAGCCGCACCTCGACCAGTGCATCACTGGCAAGCATACCGGTGCCGCGCAGCAACAGACCGTAAACAGCGTCGGCGGTGGCTTTGGTGGTTTTCCAGTCCTGGGTCTGCTTCTGCTTCAGCAGCCAGACCTTGCAATTTTCGACGGCCTCGGCATCGCCCATTACTTCGTCAAACGCTTCAATCATCAGCGCCTGGGTTTCGATCGGTGCGCGATACCACCACCAGCTCAATTCAGTGTCGCGCCAGAACATACCCATTTCCTCGTCGGTAACACTGTGTTCCTTGATTGAACGCATGATAGCTTGTGCGGTTTCCTTGTCGCCAAAGCGCTGCAGACCGATGGCCAGATGTCCCTGCGGCTGCCGCCAGCGCAGACTCAGCCAGTATTCGCGACCCTGTGCCAGCCAGAATTGCAGTGCTTCCTGATGGTTCCCGGCAATCGGCCGGTCTTCGAGGAAGAAGCTGCGGCCGTAAAGATAGAATGCCATGATCGGCGAGAGGTTGTTGTTCTCCTTGTTCCCGTGGCGCAGGATGTAGCGGTAGCGGTCTTCCATCCAGTTATCGAGCGCGTTGAGCGCCTTGATTGCGAGTGACATGTCAACGTTATCGGCGCCGAGATGCCGCAGGCGTCCGAAGCCGGTTGTAATGTACAGGGTAATAAAAGGATCTTCGCGGAAACCTGGAAACCACGGCCACATGCCGTTGCTGAACTGCATTTGCGCCAGTCTGTCGAATTCACGCGCAGTTTCGTTGTCGAGTCGGTTGCCGTCGAAGAGGATTCCGACATTGCGCCGGGCCTGACTTTCGTTCCTGGCCTGTCGCAGCCAGGGGGTTTCTTCGAGCATAACCTCCTTCAGATCCTGATTCTTCTCCAACGGGCTGTCGAGTGCCGGGGTGTTTTTCCATTGGTCGAACACGCGCCGGATTTTAGGATCTGAGTTAGCGATATAACGGGCGAGGTTA
This sequence comes from PVC group bacterium, assembly GCA_003565095.1. Taxonomy (GTDB): domain Bacteria; phylum Verrucomicrobiota; class Kiritimatiellia; order UBA8416; family PXDI01; genus PXDI01. The sequence goes on from PXDI01000384.1 coordinate 6,825, forward strand.
TTGGCATACAGGCGGTTGAAGATCTGCTCGCTGCATGCGTGCGGGTATTCCATCAGGTAGGGCAGGGCCATTACCGCATACCAGGCCGGCTGGCTGACCATCTGCACGGTCAGGGTCTGACTTTGCAGAGTGTCGGAAGCGCCGGACTCGAGCAGTTTATTGAACGTGAAAGTTTTTGTCTGAGCGCCGCGGATCGGCAGCGGCAGAGATTCGGTAACCATGATGCGGCGCGAAAGCACCGGCAGGTAGCCCTCCTCGCCGTCGCTGAGGGTGGCGGAAGCACCGACGGTTTTATAGATCAAAAAGCCGCAGTCATCGGGAACGGTGATACGCCACGAGTAGGTGCGTGCTTCCATCGATGGTACATGGAAATCAATTTCCGGTTGTTTTATGCCCAGCCCGGCGGTCATATCGTCAAGGGTGCGCGCATCGGCAAAAGTAAGCCGCACGCGTCCCTGCTGCGGATCCGGTGACTGGTTGCTTACCTTGACCGTGAATTCCAGCACATCGCCTTCGCGCAGGAAGCGCGGCGGATTCGGTTGCACCATCAGATCCTTGGCGGTGACGGTGGTGCCCGAAAGCAGTCCGGAGCGTAGCTCCTTGTCATGCGCGAAACCCAAGAACTTCCATTCGGTCAGCGCTTCCGGCATGCTGAATTCCATAC
>PXDI01000304.1 GCA_003565095.1 PVC group bacterium
CCCAGCCGGTCTGCCAGACCGTGCGGCTGCTGCCGGGCCAGATGCGGAAGGGCAGGCAGACTATCACGGCATCATAGGGCAGAACACCGTCGAGACCGAAGTCAGCGCCGTGTGCGGCTTCAAGTTCCGCCGCGGCCGGTTCCATGAAGCCGAAGCGCAACTGCGCATCTTGCGCCATGCGGGGAAAATATTTCCATTCGCCGGAGTCCAGCAGTGCGCCCTCGCGGATTTCCCACAGGTCGAGCCTGACGGCAAAGGGCACACCGGGCGGGCCGACGAGGGTATTGCCGGCCCAGGAGGCGCCGCCGGCCTGGTTGGCGCCGGACCATTGAAATGTGCTGACCTGTCCGTAATCGACATTGCCGGTCAGATTGGTTGCGACATCTTCGATCAGTCCGTTGAGACATATGGCGGCGGGTTGCGGATTGTCAGGATCGAACAGCTTGCGCGCCCAGCGCAGAAAGCCGTCGGGGGGTTCTTCTTCCGGCAGCGGGTCTGCATCACCGCCTTCCATTGTTATGGGATCAGCGGCGTTTGAACCGGGCTCAGAGCCGGGGAGCGCATGCTGTGCGGCTGCGAAGAAATCGTCTTGCGCCTCTTGCTGTGCAGTGGAGGCCTGTGTGTCAATGCCAGCAGCGCCGGTTGTATCAGAATGCGCAGCGCGGCGGGTTATATGCCGCCATTCAACCATAAGTTCGCTGTCGCCGGAAGACGGCAGAATGGCCCATGCTCCGGTGACGGGATTATAGACCGCAAGATCGGCGCGGCCATCGCCGTCAAAATCGCCGCGCAACGGCACACTGTCCGGATGACCGAATTTAAAATCATCATACAATACCCCGTCTGTCAGCGATTTGACATTCCAGACAGCATTGCGCGGGTCAAATGCGGCAAGATCGGCGCGGCCGTCGCCGTTATAGTCACCGGTCAAATAGTAATGACCGTTGCCGCCAGGTTTTTCGCCGTCGATAATGGATTGGCCGTCAATTGTACTTACATGCCAGCGTCCCGAGGCAGGATTGACCAGCGCAAGATCGGCGCGGCCGTCACCGTTGAAGTCGCCAGCCAGCGGTTCACCGCCGCCGATGCCCCGGTCAATTATCACGCTTTCGCCGCTGCTGCTGAAAAGAATGTGCCACTGTTTATTTACGGGATCATAAACGGCCGGATCGGCAATACCGTCGCCATCATAGTCGGCGGGCGCCGGTATGGAGTTTTCCGGCCCGAACCGCAAATCATAATATATAACAGCGCCGCAGGTTTTCATGACGTACCAGCGGGCGCCGAGCGGATCGAACACGGCCAGATCGCAACGACCGTCGCCGTCAAAATCCGCGGGCACCGGCAGCATGGCGGGCGCGCCCCATTGAACGCCGCTTAAAAGCTCTGTTCCGTCCGCCAGCAGAAGGTCCCAGCGGCCGGCGGTGTAGTCGTATAGCGCTATTTCGGCAGAGCCATCGCCGGTAAAATCACCGGGAAACGCTACAAATGTATGGGCGTCTTCCGCAGCAATATCCCCCTGGCCGGGCGCAGCGGAACGCCCGCGCCCCGGCGGATTGAGCAGCGTCAGCAACGCTGCTATAAAACTGAACCCGATTACCGAAATGATGCTTTGCGCACCGGTTTTACTTAGTGCTTTACGTATTGCCGTCAAGTTCTCCCCCCTGTGCTTACGGCGTGAAGTTCATGTATTAAATTCGAATGCCGGTAAAAGGCTCTATCGAAAAACCCGTCGGCGGCAAAGGATTGTCGCCCTCCATGACAGAAAGCAGTCCGTATTCCGTATGTTTTGGAGGGCGGCAATCCTTTGCCGGCGGCGTTGGACTGCGGCGGCATGCGCAGGCGCTCGAGGGCGGCGGCGGCGGCGCGGCGTACGCGCGGACTTTCCGCTTCAAGTGCGGCCTCAATCGCCGGAATGCTTTCTGTGTCGTTCCATTCGGCGGCGGTATAGATTGCTGCAATGCAGACAGGCTCGTATTCGCTGCCGACAGCCGTGCGGATGCGCGGCAGGTATTCACGCAAATCGAGTTCACGGATGCCGCGGATCGCCAGGTCGTGCAGATCATACATGTCATCGTCGGCCAGCCAGGCCTCTGCGGCGGCGCGTCCGGCAGGGTCGCCTTCACGCAAGAGCGCCAGCATTGCCTCGCGTTTGACGGCAGGCGCCGGATCGTTCAATGCGGAGTGCATTGTCTCACGCAGAAAAACCAGTTCATCGGCGGTTGCATGCGCGCCGTAGCGCCAGAGATGCTGCACGCAGAAACCTCTGAAGCGTTCACTGTCATCGGGATCGAGCGCGATCTGCGCCAGAGCGGGCAGCAGGCGCTCATCGCCTTGACGCTGCAGCAGATTGGCGGTTTCATGACGCAGAGTATCATCTTCACCTGAATCAAGCAGCACATCGAGTAATGCGGATATATCCTCTTTAAAGGAAAGAACAACTGAATCGGCATTCAGGGAGATAACCGCAGACAGCCGCGCGTCCAGTCTATTGGTTGTAGAGACGATCGCTTCAACGCGCGGGTCTATGATAATGCGCTGATCCGGCGGAGGCATCGGCGGGCTATGTCTTTCATGCTTGCAATCCGGCGCATGGCATACAGCGTCTTGCGCAGGAACCGCACGGTGTCCCGAAAAAGCAGGCGGCGTAGGTGCCGCTTCTTCCGGCCGGGCATGATGAACATCAATCACGCCGCTCTCGCCATATTGTTTATGCCGCACAGCAAAAAACGCCATTGGCAGCAGAAGTAGGCATAGACCAAGCATCAAGATGCATTTACGTTTCCAACTAGACACGGACTTAACTCCTCCTGCATAAGCGCCATCTGTACAACAACGCATTCGTCAGAAAAAGGCATCATGTTCCTTCTTCTTTCGACATATGAGGGTTAAATTTACTAGCCACGAATCAACAATGCAACACATTATTTAGATGGAATTTTTCTCAATTATGCAAACCTCGACAGATATCTGGTTGTTGGGAATGAATAGGTGAGTTTGTGACTGTGAAACACCAATATCCAACCATCCTTCGTTAAAGCTTCCTACTACGCTCTGAGAGCTTCGAAGGACAAGACGCAGGGCGGGCACGGAATATCCAACCAAGAATGAAATTCCCTTGAAAAATGGACTTTCCTTGCTGGTTATTGGATATTGAAATGGTTATCCAGTAAGAAACGAAAAAACCGGTCGTGCACCCTATTGCTCTTGCCAGAAAAACTAATTACAGCCTATCGTCCCGGCAGCCCCGGCAGCCGCCGCGGCGGCTCCCGCGACGGCTCCGCCGGCATAAACGGATGTGCCGGAGCCGGACGCGGAGCGCGAATCTGTCCGCGCAATGGCTCAAACCGCTGATCCTGATTAATAATGTTTACCGCCTCCTGTCCGCCGAGCCTGATCGCCCTTTCAACCTGCGAAACCGCCGCATTGCTTTCCCCCATCCCCAAATGCAGAATTGCCACATCAAGCCATCCGCGCCAGTCATCCGGATTCTGTTCAAGATAACGCTCCATCATTTGACGCACCTGATCAGGACGCTCCGCCTGTGCATACATCCGGGCTATCTCAAGATAAATGTTCGGGCTGGTCTCCCGTGGTATCACGGCAACCAGCCGGTCGAGCGCCTGCACCATCTCCCGGTTGGCATTAGCCGCCTGGGCAAGCTGCGCAGCACGGAAAAGAAACTGCGGGGGTAAATCAGGCGTTTCAATGATGTTGCGAATGATCGACGCAACCAGATGCGTCTGACGGGCCTGTTGATAAAGCTCGGCCAGCTCCATCGCCCGGTTAACATCCATCTGGCCCGACTCACGCTGCGCTTCAAGAATACCAATGCGCTGCCATAATTTCTCAAATGCCTCCAGATGGCTGATAAAGTCAGGGACACGTAAATTACCCGGATCAAGCCGGTTGAACTCCAGCATGACTTCACGCGCCTCGGTAAAACGGCGCTGCGGCATCAACACCTCCTGCACCAGCCTGAAATTGGCCTCGGGACTCAATGGATAAAGCATCCTGGCCTCATTAAATGCCGCCTCAGCCTCGGCAAACATCCGCCGGTTGGCGTACAGGCCGCCAAGGGCACTGCGCAGTTTGGAAAACGACTTGCGGGCAACAACATCACGCCGGAACCATCTGTTGCTGGTGAAACGGCGCGTATACCAGTCCCAGAAATCAAGATCATTGCGCGCGTTTTCAGCCGAAAGCGACGTGCGTTCACGGTTGATCTTCATTATCAGCCCATGCGGGGAAAGATACGGATACATCCATTGCAGCACATAACTTTCCTCAACATAGAAAGCATGGCGGTAATTATTGCGCTCAAAGATCATTTCGGTGAGAATACCATTGATCTCCATGACACCAAGCGCACCGCTCACCTGCACACGCCCGCCTTCAATCCGCAGGTCCGCACTGCGCGGGCGCCGGCAGGATTGCACATCATCGACATAGCGATGAAAAGCATATGCGCTGTCATTCTGCGCCGGAATCCAGATCTCGTCACCGTAAAGATCACGCATCACCGCCATATAGGTGTTATCGGCCAGCGCATTCTGGGTGATCAGATAAACATCCGGGCGCACATGGGCTGAATAGATCATATAAGTGGGAACAAACCGTCCCGGATCAGTGCCGCCAAAAAAGATCGCATGCGGCTCCATCTCAGGCGGAAACTCCGGGTTAGGCAGCGGTTCCTCATCCGGCGCCAACTCCCAACGCATAGCCTCAGAGCCGCGTAACTGGTATTTACCGAACTGCCAGCCGAAATCGCGGTCATGCTGCTCCGCACCGCCATAACGGTGCAGCAGTTCAGAATTATTTGCATTCTGCTCAAGCGGAACCAGCCACATGACGGCCGCCAGACACAAACCGACCCGGCACCATCCCGGCTTGTTGATAAAAGTATGTTCAAAAAACGACAGCACCAGCAAAATACCATAGCCGACCCACAGCGCGTAAAGTGCATGTGAAGAAATAAACTTAACCCGCTGGATAAACATATCCTGAATGTCGCCGGTGGGATTAGCCAGAATCATCAGCAATACACTCATGATAAGAAAACCGATCAAAGTGGCGATCACCCACTTCTGACTGCCGGTATCAAGATTCATCCCGAAATCACGCTCACGGTCATACATCAGAATCAAAAACAATACTGCCGCAAGCCAAGGAACAACGGCAACGGCAACCAGCCCGCCGCTTTGCAGCATCACATCATAAACACTCAATTCGCCGAACACACCGCTGCGCAAGGGTTCGCTCACTTCCACCGCTTTGCGCAACAGCATCAATGAAAGCATTGCGGCACCGCCCAAGCCGCCCAGCACACCAAGCCCGTGAGTGACACGCGCCGCAAGAGAATGCCCGCCCCCGCTCCGGTCAAGCGCCACCAGAAACCATCCGCGCATCAGTGACAGCGTAATCAGCAGTCCGCCAACCAGCATCATCAGCAACACAAAAGCAATAGCCGCCTTGTAAAGCACCGGCGGAAAAACACCCGGCAAACCAACCCGCTCAAGCACCTCCTCAATCAACACAAATGACGTTGCAATAATGCAAAGCCAGATTGATGCCGATAAGGCGTTCAAACGTAATTTACCAAGTTTGATACGCCACGCAGTAAACGGCAGAAAACCGAATAATGCCACCGGCAACGTGAATTGCAGCCGCAAATCAGCCATATAGTCGCCAAGCTGCTGCAGGAACACCCCCGAAAAAACATCGGTCGGCTTGATTTTTTCATACTGCCCGCGGCTGATGGCATGCTTGAAGCCCTCCCATGTGCGCGGATACCCCCAGTTCATCGGCGGATTACGCAAATCAGAAACTATCGGCATATATACGTAAAACGCTGCACCGAGTTCTGCCATTAGTGCGGTAAATGCCACTTTTCCGCCACGCGGCAGCCAGATTACAGCAAACCCGAGATAGAGAAAGTTCAGCAGCAGATAAAACTGGAACCAGGGACTGGTCGGATGCACCAGACTGTCGAGCGCACCGCGGCGCAAAAGAAATGCCATGCTGAACTGAATTGAAAAGAACGCGATCGCCGGCAGATATCCTGACGGAATTGTTATGCACAACAGCACCAGCAAACCCATGGCACCGATAAAGCCAACATTATATTTCATCCACGAAAACATCTCCGCCCCGGGCCTGGCGGGAATAATGACCGCCGGGCGGATATTCGTCAGGGTAATCAGTAATGCAATCACCAGCACTCCCAGCAGCAACAACGGGATAAATGCAGGAATTTCCCTGACGGAATCTTCATTAATACCGAGCTTTTTCAAACCGGCCCGTATTAACGGCGGCCATTGCTCCGCAGCCACTTTGGCATACCAGGCAATTATGCTGCATAATACGATGCCTGCATTCAGCCCGATAATCACCATATAGTATGTACTATCAAGTAAATGCTTCTCAGCCAGCCCCGGCTGCGGCAGCAGACTGGCAATATTTATCATTGCAATACTGACAACCAGCATTATCCCCACAATCATAAAATCCCGAAAAAGCTCGGAATCCCGCAGATAGATGGCAAACAGCAGCGGCAGAATAGCCAGCAGCAAGACCTGATAGTTGGTCAGACCAAGCCCGAATACTAATGCGGTAATATAAAGCAGTTTATCATCGGGCCGCCGCATCCACATATATGTGAGAAGAAAAATCAGCATCAGGAAAAATGCATTCAGACTGTAAACCTCCACAATCACCGACTGCGACCACATCACCGGACTGAAGGCGAACAGCAAACTGGCGGAAACACCGCTCACCCAACAGATCCGGTTCTCTGTTGATTCAGACAAGTCGGCGGAAATGAGGGATGACCGCTTTAACATGTCGTAGCCCGACCGTGATACCAGCATTGCGGTAATCCCGGCAGCCAATGCCCCGAAAACCACTGAAACAAAGCCAACCGCCCAGGACGGATTGGGGTATCCGCGGAAAGTAACAAAGGAAAAAATCCGGGCAAAGATCCATGAAATAAAAGTCCACAAAGGGTATCCGGGCGGATGCGGCACACCAAGATGATCCGCGGCCACCACAAATTCGCCGCAATCCTCCATGGTAACAGTCGATGCCAATGTGTAAAAATATACAGCAAAACTGACTAAGGTCGCTGTCCAGAAGGCCGACCAGTCAATCGGGCGGAAAAAGCCCTTCCCGACCGCATCAGTCGTTACATTCAAATCCTCTACCTGATCCACAATCTCATCTGACATGCACAAATACTCCGGATAATTTATATAAGATGCAATATACTGGCGTAAATACCGCAACAGGTCAAGAACCATGCCGCAAGAACAGCGGCGAAGAATCGCCGCAGGTGTTAGTCGTTAGTCGTTAGGCGTTAGTGGAGCGGGCGATTTCCGGGTACTTCTGTGGTGTTGGCTTTTGAGGCCGGCTGGTTTAGGATGTCAACGGC
>PXDI01000296.1 GCA_003565095.1 PVC group bacterium
CCGTGATACAGTTATGGAAGACGGCAGCCGTGGCGGATGGCCGGACGGTCGCTATGTTTCGCCCGATGGCGGGGAAACGGTGTATCTGGTTGCCGATGCGCTGCACGAAATGCCCACCGCCTCCGACGCATGGCTGCAAAAGGAGATCATGAACGTCCGGCAGGCCGATATCAGCAGAATCACCTTGGTCGATACCGGCGGGGTCGAAGTCGCCCTCGAAAGAATCGACGGCAGCTTCCAGGCGGTTAATATTGATGAACACGAAGAAACCGACGACCGCCACCTTTTCAGTGTCGGCGGCGCACTCTCCAATCTGCGGATGGAGGATCTGGCCGATCCCGCCATGAGTGACGAAGCCCTCGGATTTGACAACCCCGCCCGGTTTGTGGCGCAAACCGCCAACGGGACAGTCTATACCGCCCTGATCGGCGGCCGCGTAGAGAATACCGGCCAACGCTACGCACGTTTCTCGGTTGCAATGAATGAAGCGTTCAAGCCGGCGAGCGACGACGCGGAAGAGGCCAATGAAGAAGCGCTTCAGCAATTGGCCGAATGGCAAGCAAACGCCGCGGCCGCCGATGCGCTGAATGCACACATCAGCCGCTGGACTTATGTCATCCCCGAACACAAGGCCACCGCCATGACCCGTCCGCGCAGCGCGCTGGTCAAACCAAGGGAAATCGAGGAAGATCAGGAATAATGATCGTTTTCCATCAGCGGAACGTTTAACGTTATGCGGAATCTTTTATAGACAAAAGGAGCGCGGAATGAGCAATGATATACAGACAGTAACGGAATTAATAAAGAAACAGTCCGGGAAAATTGAAGAACTGCGCGCAGAAGTCAACAAGGTACTGGTCGGGCAGGAACGTTTGCTTGACCGGATGCTGATCGCGCTGATCACCGGCGGGCATATTCTGCTGGAAGGCGTTCCCGGACTGGCTAAAACCACCGCCATCAAAACACTGGCACAAGCCACCGGACTGGATTTCCAGCGGATCTCATTCACGCCCGACCTGCTGCCCGCCGATGTCGTCGGCACAATGATCTATAATCCGCGCGACGGATCTTTCTCCGCCCGCAAAGGCCCCGTTTTTACCAATATGCTGCTGGCCGATGAAATCAACCGCGCACCCGCCAAGGTGCAGTCAGCACTGCTGGAGTCGATGCAGGAACATCAGGTAACTCTCGGCAATGAAACCCATCCGCTGCCAAAACCGTTCCTGGTGATGGCTACACAGAATCCCATCGAACAGGAAGGCACCTACCCGCTGCCGGAAGCTCAGGTCGACCGCTTTATGCTGAAATGCAAAATCACCCACCCATCCATGGATGATGAACGCCGGATCATGAACCGCTTTACCAAACGCGATGAAATCCAGGTCCAGGCAGTGCTTTCGCCAGAGGATATCAGCGAACTGCAGCAAGTCTTTGATCAGGTCTACTGCGACGAGAAAGTCGGCGATTATATTCTGGACGTGGTTTTTGCCACCCGTAAACCGGCGGATTACAAGCTGGATCTCGATAGTTATATTGAGTACGGCGCATCACCCCGCGCAACACTGTTTCTGAACATGGCCGCCCGCGCACATGCCATGCTGCACGGCCGCGCTTATGCCACACCGCAGGATGTCAAGGAGATTGCCCACGATGTACTGCGGCACCGCATTATTGTTACCTATGAAGCCGAAGCAGAGGAGATCACCAGCGAAAGCGTGATTGCGCGTATTCTTGATACACTGCCGGTGCCCTGATCCGGCAAAAAGGAGCCGCCGCCATGCCGATTGACACGCGCGAACTGATGAAGCAGGTCACACGCATCCGCGTGCTGACCACGCGCCTGGTGGATGATTTTATCGGCGGTGCATACCACTCGGTCTTCAAGGGTCAGGGGATTGAATTCAATGAAGTGCGCGAATATGTCCCCGGTGACGATGTGCGGACCATCGACTGGAATGTAACCGCCCGCACCGGACACCCCTTTATTAAACGTTTTGTCGAGGAACGTGAACTGAATATCATGTTCATGGTGGATGTCTCGGGGTCACAATGTTTCGGTTCCGGCAGCCGCGCCAAGGCCGAACGCGCCGCGGAAATCACCTGCCTGATGGCGCTTTCCGCCTTGCGTAACCAGGACAAAATCGGCGCTCTGCTTTTCAGTGACCGCATCGAGAAATTCATTCCGCCGCGGAAGGGGCGTCAGGCGGCCATGCGTTTTGTGCGCGAAGTGCTCGCAATGGAAACCACCCGCCATGCCACCGATATCGCCGCCGCCCTGCGTTTTCTCAATAGCGTCCAGAAACGCCGGTCGGTTGTTTTTCTGATATCCGATTTTCTGGACGAGGGTTATCTGAAAGAACTACGCGTCACCGCGCGCCGGCACGATGTGATTTGCTGCCCGCTTACGGATCAACGCGAAATTTCACTGCCACCGGCCGGACTGCTGGAACTGGAAGATGCCGAAACCGGCGAGGTTGCACTGGTGGATACCGCCAGCGCGGAATTCCGTTCCGCTTTCGCCGCGGCAGCAGAGGAGCGCAGACGCAAAAACGAAGAGGCTTTCGCAAAATGCCGCATCGATGCCTTGTGGGTGGATACCGAACGGCCGTTTGTCGATGATTTACGCAATTTGTTCGCGCGCCGCCAGAAACGCCGCGCCGGCCGCTAAAACCGGAATAGTAAGGGCGGGACCTGTCCCGCCCTCTGGAAAAATGAATACGAAAACAATATATCTGACACTGCTGACCGCGCTCGTCGCGGCCGGCTGCGCGCGCCGCGGGGATGAAGCAGCCGCCCCGCCGCCCGCTCCGCTGGTCGAGCGCGTTGTCTCCGGCAGCATCAGCGTCGAGCTGTCAATCAACCCTCCCGTGGTAAGCCTTGAGCAGGACACCATTCTGACAATTACCACTACCGCACCCTCGGAAATGGAAATACGCCTCCCGCCCTCCCTGCAGGACCGGCTGGACGGCTTTATCGAAGCCGGCTATTTTGACATTCCCGAACGCGAAACCAATGGCAGCACAGTCCGTGAAAGACGCATCCGCCTGACACCGCTGGCGGCTGACAGATGGCGTATCGCACCGTTCATCGTCAACACCATCGACAACAGCTACTCCCCCCCGCTTGACGGCTGGCTGCATACTCCCGCACTCAGGCTCGCAATCCGACAGCCGGAAAGCACCGCCAATACAGTAACCTTTCAGCCGCGGCTGCTGTGGATTGCTCCCGATGCCGCAGCCATGCTGCGCATCGCTCTGCGCTATATATTGTACGGAATGGCTGGCTTGCTGATTATCTTCGCCGCATACCGTCTGCGACGCGCGGTTGTCCTTTGGCGTATGTCGCCGCGTGAACGCGCTCTGCGTGAGTTGCAGGCCCTGATGCAGCGCGACCTGATCGGCCGGCAGCAGGTCAAGCAGTTCTATCTTGAGCTGACAATGATTGTGCGCCGCTACATTGAACGCGCACATGCTATTCGCGCGCCGGAACAGACCACCGAGGAATTTCTCCTGGCGGTGGCCGGGGATGCGCGCTTCAGCGCCGCAACGCTGGCAAGACTGAAAGATTTTCTGGAAGCTTCCGATCTGGTCAAGTTTGCCGGGTCACGTCCCGCACCGGCCGCCATCGACAACGCGGCACGCACCGCCCGCGAATATATCGAACATGACCGGATCAGCGGCGAAACCCGCTCCGCGGTAAAGGGGGTGCAGCCATGACTGCCGGCTTTGCCAACCCATGGCTGTTGTTGCTGCTGCTGCCGCTGCTGCCCGGCGTCTTCTGGCTCTACCGCCGCCGGCGGGCTCACAGCCTGCTGTACTCATCACTGACACTGCTGCCGCCGCAACATGCCCGCACATGGCGACACTATGCCGTTATGCTGCTGCCGGCGATCTTCATCGCCGGGCTGGCAATGATGATTCTGGCATTGGCGCGGCCGCGTTCAACCCTCACCCGCATCACCCGTACACGTGACGTGGTAGCCATCTATATGGTTGTTGATACTTCCGGCTCCATGGAAGCGCTTGACATGTCGATTATGCGCGATGGACGCATAATCACCGAAAGAACACGGCTCGATGCCGTCAAAGAGGAATTCACCCGCTTTATCGAACGCCGCCCCGATGACCTGATCGGACTGATCAGCTTCGCCGGCTATGCCTATACCCGCGCACCGCTTACCTCGGATCATCGCGCCATTATGCGCGTTCTTGATGATGTAAAACTCCCGACACCTGTGCGCGATGCGCGCGGACAGGTTGTCAATCAGGCCGAGTTTATGACCGCTATCGGTGACGCCCTGGCAACCGCCTGCGCACGCATGCAGGATGTTGAGGTTGCAACCAGAATTATCGTCCTGCTGAGTGACGGCGAATCAAATTACGGCATTATTGAACCGGAAGCCGCAACGCAAATGGCCCAAACGCTCGGTATCCGTGTATATTCAATCGGTGTGGGCGTGCCGGATCAGGCCGCCCCGATCCGCCGCACGGATCGGTTCGGGCGCTCAGTTATCACCCACGCGCAGTACGAAATGGATGAAGCCGCACTACGGCGCATTGCCGAAAAAACCGGCGGACGTTATTTCAGCGCCTATGACGCACAGGGGCTGGAAAAAGCCATCACCGCGATTGATGAACTTGAACGGACAACCGTGCAGGAAGATGTCTACGAGGAATATGATGAATGGTTTGCCCGGCTGCTGTGGCCGGGTACGCTGCTGGTATTTTTTGCAATGACCATGCATGCGGCAATTACGAGGCATGCCATATGACAAATCTGCGTTTTGAACAACCTTTAGCTTTGCTGCTGCTGTGGCTGCTGCCGCTGCTGTGGTACGGCTGGCGGCATATCAGAAGCAGACACGCTGCCGCTGTTCAACGCTTTGTCAGCCCGGCAATGCAAACCGTGCTGCTGCCTTCACGGCCGCAGCGCAAACACGATCTGCAGGCGGCTGCGGCCCTGCTGGCGCTGGTATGCGCCATTCTCGCCCTCGCACGCCCCCAATGGGGCTTGCGGGAGGAACGCGTCGTCCAGCAGGGACGCGATGTCATTATCCTGCTGGATGTCTCACGCTCTATGCTGGCAAATGATGTCCACCCCGACCGGCTGCGCCGCGCTAAGGCCGATTTGCATGACCTGATCGACGGCATTCAGGGCGACCGCGCCGGGTTGATGGTCTTTCGCCGCAGTGCTGTAATGGTTTGCCCGCTTACTACCGATTACGCCTTTTTGAAACATATGCTGAATATGGTTGAACCCGATTTTGCCCCGGCCGGCTCCACCGATATCGGCAGGGTTATCTATGAAGCTATTGATGCTTTCGATGAGCACACCGGCAACCACCGGGCCATGCTGCTGATCTCCGACGGCGAAGATCTCGGCGGTATGGCGCTCGAAGCAGCGCAGGCCGCCGCCGATAACGGTATCCGCATCTTTACCATCGGCATCGGCAGCCGGGAAGGATCACGCATTCCCGACCCCGACAGCCCGCTCGGCTTTGTAACGTTCCGTGGCGAACCGGTCATTACCAGGCTGGAACATGAAACACTGCATTCTATCGCCCAAATCACCGGCGGCGCATATATACCGGTGGAAACCGCCGGCTTCGGCGCAACCGGCCTGGGACGGCTTTACCGCGAACACCTTGCTCCGGTTGAACAGCGCAGCTTTGAAGAAAGCCTCCGCCAACGACACATTGAACGGTATCAATGGTTTCTGGGCATGGCGGTTATCCTGCTGTTCAGCACGCTGCTGCTCAGTCCGGGCCGGCCGGGCGGGAAACGCCGGCAGTCGCCGCATTCCGCGAAAGCGGTCACTGCGGTACTGTTGATTGCGGCACTGACCGGTCAGCTTGAAGCCGCCCAGGCAGGGACGAGTATTCCGCCGGGACGCGCCGGGGCCGCCATTGCGCGTGAACTCTATCGCAAAGGGGAATATGCCGAAGCGGCCGAAGCTTATCTGGCAGCGCGCCGCGGAGCCGCCGGAATAATGCGCAACCGTTTTACCTTCAATGCGGCCATGGCGCTTTACCGCGCAGGCGAATACCGCGCCGCTGCCGAACTGTTCCGCGGCATCCCACCGGAAAGTACCGCCGGGGCCGTGCGCGACAGCGCCAAAGCAGCAGGGGCCGCATACTATTCGGCCGCCGCTGCGGTCAGTGACGATGCGGCAGACAGACTTGCTGAACGTGCGGAATTGCTGCGGCTGGCTGCCGAAGCTTTCAAACAGGCGGTCCGCCACAGTCCCGCTGATCAGGAAACCGCGGAAAACCTTGCCGTGGCTTTCAATCAGTGGCAGACAGCCGAGGAAACCGCCCGGCGCGCGGCGGTGCTGGAGAAATATGGCGACAAAGACCTGACCGGTCTGCTGGATCTGATGCGCCGCGACCAGACCGCACTGGTCGAGGAGATTACCGCCGCGCTGCCCGGCGGCACACCGCAGTTTATCCGCACAATGGAAAACCTTGCCGCTGAACAGCGCATGAATAATAACCGCTGGTATGCACTGGAGCCGCGGCTGGATGAAGCCCTGGCCGACCTGCGGGAAACACCGGACGGCAAAATGCTCGATGAACATATCGGCAATACACGCCGCGACATGCAGCGGACTGCCGATATGCTCGAAGACCTGCACGAAGACGCGGTGCGCTTTGCTCGCATCAGCCGGCATAATATCTATCAGCTTTGGAAAGGGGTGGCGCCTTTCTCCGCCCTGCTGGAGGAAAACCTGAACGTCCAGAGCAATCTTGTTGACCGGACACGCGGCACCAGGGAAATTCCGCCGGAAAGACCGGAAAGTCTGGTTGTCGACCAGCACGAAGCCCGCTCACTGACCGATTATTTTATTGCCCGCTTTACCAACGCTGTTCCGGAGGGGGTCGATGAAGGCCCTATCGACAGCGCCACACGTGAACAGATTATCGGACTGACTGAACATGCCGCAATTGCCCAGGAAGAAGCCCTGCAAGCTTTGCGCGAAAAAGAACCCGAAGAAGCGCTTCCGGCCCAGATTGCCGCACGCGATATTCTGCAACAGATTTATGACCTGCTGCCGAAACAGGAATCACAGGCCGATCCCGAACAGCAGCCGGAAGAACGTCCCGAAGAACAAAGCGACGATGACGAAGAGCAGCAGCCGGCACCCGGCGAAGATGAACAACCGGAAGCGGGCGAGGAAGAAGAGCAACCCGCACCGGAAGATGAGCCCGAAGCGCCGGATGAGGACGAAGACGCCGAAGCCGAACCGGCCGAGCCGCAGGATGAAGACGGGGACGAACAGCAACCGCCTATGCCGGAACACGAAATCCAACGGCTGCTGCAACAGATTCTTGAACGCGAAGACGAATACCAGCGCGAAAGAAGACGCCGCCAGCACCTCCCGCTGTCACCAGATGAAAAGGACTGGTAAGG
>PXDI01000402.1 GCA_003565095.1 PVC group bacterium
AACCACACCGTTGAAAGATAAGAATGGTAACGGTACATATACCCGCAGCATGTTGCTGGCTCCGGGACGCTATGAATATAAATTCGTGATTGACGGAGTATGGTGTGTCGATCCCGAATGCCGCGAATGGGTCCCGAATAGTCAGGGCTCTCTCAACAGTGTTATACAAGTCGGCTAACCAAACATTTCCGGAGTTATTTTCCCAATGATAAATATTCAGCTTTTTAATGTCGCACCGGCTTTCCCAGCAAAACTGCGGTTTCTTGAAGAACTTGCCGGTAATCTCTGGTGGAGCTGGCATAATGATGCAATTGAATTGTTCCGCCGTATCAATCCGCATATGTGGCGTGAAGCCGGACACAATCCACTTATTTTTCTGAGCCGCCTTCCGCAGAAACGGCTTGAGACACTGGCTGGCGACGATGCATTCCTGCGCCATATGAACGATGTCGAAAAGCGTTTCAGGGCGGATGTCAATGGTAATGAAAAAACATGCGAATGTTCATCTGACGACGGATGCATTGCCTACTTCTCGCTTGAATACGGCATTCATGAAAGTATCCGCCTCTACTCAGGTGGTTTGGGTGTGCTTGCCGGCGACCATCTCAAGGCGGCGTCTGACGACAAACTGCCGCTGGTTGCCATCGGACTGATGTACAGACAGGGTTATTTCCAGCAGTATCTCAATCAGGATGGATGGCAGCAGGAACATTACCCCGAAAACCAGTTATATAACCTGCCGATGCATCCGGTCACCGGCAGTGATGGACTGCCGATGCACATCTCCCTGCCTTTGCCCGGCGGAAATTTGCAGGCAATGATCTGGCGGCTTGATGTCGGTCGCGTTCCGCTGTTTCTGCTGGATGCAAACATTCCCGAGAATCCCCCGGAATGGCGTATTATTAATGCTCAGCTCTACGGCGGCGACCGCACCATCCGGTTGCGCCAGGAACTGCTGCTGGGCATAGGCGGATTCCGCGCATTGCAGGCAATGCAAATGAATCCACAGGTTTTTCATATGAATGAAGGACATGCCACATTCCTCAGTCTGGCACGCATCTCTCATTTCATGCAAAACGGCATCAGCCTGGAGGCGGCTACGGAAATTGTCTCACGCACCAACTGCTTTACAACCCATACCCCCGTTCCGGCGGGTAATGAAATGTTTCATGTTGACCTGCTGCGCCCGCATTTGGAAGCACTGCATGATGAAATCAACATCGACCCGAAGGAAGTCATCAAGTGGGGGCAGCCGCCGAATATTGAAAAGGACCACCACGAAATTTCCATGACCGTGCTTGGGTTGCGCTGGGCGGCTTTCAATAACGGCGTCAGCAGATTGCACGGCAAGGTCGCCCGCAAGATGTGGGGACAGTTATGGCCGGGCCGGCCTGAAGATGAGCTGCCGATTGATTACATCACCAACGGTGTGCATGTCCCGTCATGGATGTCGGAAGATAATGCGGCATTATGCAACCGGTACCTGGGTGCCGACTGGGCACGCCGCACTGAAACAGATGATGCTAAACGCGGAATTGAGTTAATTCCTGACGAAGAGTTGTGGCGCGCGCATGAACTTGGACGCTCCCGGCTGATCAGAAGCTGTCGCGAAATGATGGAAAAACAATACCGTGCACGTAATGCAACCCGTGCCGAGCTGACACAGGCCAAGGGTGTGCTTGAGCACGATATCCTTACCATTGGCTTTGCACGGCGTTTTGCCACTTATAAACGCGCGACCCTCCTGCTCAAGGATATTGAGCGTTTTGAAGCATTGCTCACCAACGAAGACCGGCCGGTTCAATTCATTTTTGCCGGCAAGGCACATCCCGCTGATGAACACGGCAAGGACCTGATCAGGCAACTGGTACAGTTTTCAAAACGCCCGGCTGTGCGCCGCAGAATAATCTTCCTGGAAAATTATGATATGAACATCGCGCGGCGGATGGTACAAGGGATTGATGTATGGCTGAATGTTCCACGCCGCCCCCAGGAGGCATCCGGCACTTCCGGCATGAAAGCGGCCATTAATGGCGGTTTGAATGTCAGTGTACTGGACGGCTGGTGGGACGAAGGCTGCACCAAGGATACCGGCTGGGCGATTGGCGCCGGTGAAGAATATGATGATCCGGAATACGGCGATGTGGTCGAATCACAGGCCCTTTATAATATTCTGGAAAATGAAGTGATTCCATGCTTTTACGAACGAACGGCCGGCGACATGCCACAGCAATGGATTCATATGATGAAGGCCTCCATCAAAATGGGGCTTTCATTTTTCACCAGCCACCGCATGGTCGGTGAGTACTACACAAAATTCTATCAACCGGCACGCGAAAACTACCGGAGGTTGACGGAAAACGACTGCGCTGAAGCCGGCAAACTGGTGAAACTGCGCCAGCGGCTCCGTGAAAATTGGAAAGAGATCCACATCAGCCGGCCCCATGCCGACCGCGAAACAACCCAGTTCCATGTCGGTGACGAATTCACGGTAAGCGTTGAAGTTAATCTCGGAAAACTGAAACCCGAGGAAGTCGAGGTACAGGTTTATTACGGACCGGTTGATTCATATAATCAGATTATTACCAGCCACCGCGTTGCAATGGAACTCGCAGAAAACAAGAATGACTCTGCTTATCTTTACAGCCGGTCCATTGCATGTGAGCGTACCGGACGTTACGGCTTTACCGTAAGGGTCGTTCCAAGCGGAAATGATTGGAATGCCGTGACCCCCGGATTCATGACCTGGACGGACGGCGCTGCATGAAGGCTGCCGGAATAAACATTCCACGCAGACGTAATCCGCGCATTCTGGTGGTCACTCCGGAAATAACTTATCTTCCGCAGGGAATGGGCAACCTTGCCAACCGCCTTAACGCCAAGGCCGGAGGACTGGCGGATGTCTCGGCCTCACTTGTCTCAGCTTTGTACGAGCTTGGTGCAGACGTGCACGTCGCCCTGCCCCACTACCGCAGAATGTTCCACATCGATGTCGGCAAGTTAATCAGTGAGGAGCTGCGTGTTTACCAGAGCAAACTGCCCGATACGCGGCTGCATCTGGCCGAAGACCGCATCTTTTATTACCGCGACACTGTCTACAGCGGTTACGATCACGACAGCCGCAGAATCGCCCTCGCTTTCCAGCGCGAAGTTATTAACAATATTATTCCGCTGGTAAAACCAGACCTGATTCATTGCAATGACTGGATGACCGGCCTGATCCCCGGCCTGGCACGCAGACTTAATATCCCCTGCCTGTTTACCATTCATAATATCCATACGCAGATCTCCACACTTGCGGAGATCGAAGACCGCGGGATTGATGCTGCGGAGTTCTGGCCGTATCTTTACTACAAGTGGCCGCCCTATAACTACGAATCAACCCGTGACTCCAATCCGGTTGATCTGCTCAATTCCGGCATTTTCTCATCGCATTTTATAAATACCGTCAGCCCGACATTTCTGAAAGAAGTGGTTGACGGAAAACACGCTTTTGTCCCGGGCCACATCCGCAACGAAATCGCCGGGAAATACAGTGCCGGTTGCGCAGAAGGAATTCTGAATGCGCCGGATGAAAGTTACAACCCCGAAACAGATCCGCATTTGCCCGTCAAATTTAATGTACAAAGCGCCATTGAGGGTAAACGGCAGAATAAACTGGCTTTCCAAAAAGCCGTAGGCTTGCACGAAGACCATGATGCCCCGCTGTTTTTCTGGCCGTCGCGGCTGGATCCTGTGCAGAAGGGCTGCCAGTTGCTAAGCGACATTCTCTACGGCATGATTGATAAATGGTGGGATCAGGGCATTCAGGTTGCCTTTGTCGCCAACGGAGCATACCAGGATGTCTTCCACAGAATCGTTGCACAGCACGATTTTTACGGCAGAGTGGCTGTATGCGATTTCAGCGAAACACTTTCCCGAATGGGATATGCCGCTTCGGACTTTATGCTGATGCCATCTCTTTTTGAGCCATGCGGCCTGCCGCAGATGACCAGCGCAATTTACGGGTCACTGCCGATAGTACATGATACCGGCGGCCTTCACGATACCGTCCGGCATATTGACACCATCGGCAAGCATGGCAATGGATTTGTTTTTGAAAATTATGACAGCGGCGGACTCTGGTGGGCAGTCGAACAGGCAATGCATTTCTATAATCTTCCCGGCGAACAGAAGAACGCTATGACTCAACAGATCATGCAGGAATCACTATCAAATTTCAATCACAAGGTAACCGCCCAGAGCTATATTGATCTTTATGAGAGAATGCTGAACCGCCCATTGGTCGGCATCTTCTAAAATAATGAGTCCAAATAAGCTAAATTATAATGCGCCATGGGGTGATTGCTGGCTGCAGCCGTTCTCCGGTCATATTGAGTGGCGCATGCAGCACGCCGATCACACACAAACCAGACTCACCGGAGACACGGGTTCGTTAACGGATTTTGCATCAGGTCACGAATATTTCGGGCTGCATCTCCGCAATGAAAAATGGCGTCTGGCCGAATGGGCGCCAAATGCCACCGCCATCCACTTGATTGGCGACTTCAACAACTGGGAGCGCTCGAATGATTTTGCAATGCAGCGTTGCAACGCTGCCGGCACCTGGGTGCTG
The DNA here is from genome assembly GCA_003565095.1 of PVC group bacterium. Lineage (GTDB taxonomy): Bacteria > Verrucomicrobiota > Kiritimatiellia > UBA8416 > PXDI01 > PXDI01. Next base: position 4,616 of record PXDI01000402.1, read on the forward strand.
GAGCTTCCGCTTCAGGCTTTACGCCACGGACAGCATTACAAACTTTATATGGAATGGCCCGGCGGACATGGTGAGCGCATTCCCGCATATGCCCGCCGCGTTGTACAGGACAATAACACAAAAATGTTTACCGCTCAGGTGTGGCAGCCTGAAGAGCACTATGCCTGGCGCAACAACTTTGTGCGGCCGGACGTTTTTCCGCTGATCTATGAAACCCATGCCGGCATGGCACAGGAACGGGAAGGCGTCGGTTCATACAACGAATTCCGTGAATTCACCCTGCCGCGGATAGCCCGGGCCGGCTATAACACTATCCAACTGATGGCCTTGATGGAACACCCGTACTACGGGTCATTCGGCTACCATGTATCAAACTTCTTCGCCGCTTCATCACGTTTCGGCACCCCCGAAGAGCTCAAGGCGCTGATTGACGCAGCACACGGCATGGGGATCGCTGTCATTATGGATATGGTGCACTCACACGCAGTAAAAAACGAGAATGAAGGACTAGGACGCTTTGACGGGACGCGCTACCAGTACTTCCATGACGGACCGCGTGGCGAACATCCCGCGTGGGATTCACTATGCTTTAACTATGCCAAACCGGAAGTCTTACATTTTCTGCTCTCAAACTGCCGGTTCTGGCTGGATGAATACCGGATTGACGGATTCCGTTTTGACGGAATCACCAGTATGCTCTACACCCATCACGGTCTCGGTCCCGGTTTCAATTCATATGAAGACTATTTCAACCATAATGTCGATGAGGATGCCCTGGCATATCTGACACTTGCCAATCGCGTAATACATTCCCTCCGGCCTGATGCAATGACCATTGCCGAGGATGTCAGCGGCATGCCCGGACTGGCTGCTCCGCTTGAAGCCGGCGGCTGCGGTTTTGACTACCGGCTCGCAATGGGGATTCCTGACTTGTGGTTCAAGCTGGCCAACGATGTCCGGGATGAGGACTGGAGCATGCAGAAGATCTGGCATGAGCTGAACAACCGCCGGGTTGAGGAGCAGACCGTTAGCTATGTTGAATCGCATGACCAGGCCCTGGTCGGCGGCAAAAGCATGATTTTTGAGCTGATCGACGCGGCAATGTATGATGCCATGCGCAAAGATGACCGCAACCTGCAGGTGGCACGCGGAATAGCCTTGCACAAAATGATGCGGCTGGTAACCGTTGGCGCAGCCGCCCATGCGTATCTTAATTTTATGGGCAACGAGTTCGGCCATCCCGAGTGGATCGATTTTCCGCGCGAAGGCAACAACTGGTCATACCACTATGCCCGGCGCCTGTGGAGCCTGCTCGATAACAACGAGCTTCTCTATCATTGCCTGGCGGATTTTGACCGCGCTATGACCGCTCTGGTAAACCGCGGTAAATGGCAGGAAACATCACCTAAACTACTGAAAGTCGATAATGCCGATAAAGTGCTGGCTTTTGAACGCGCAGGTTTCTTCTTTTTCTTCAACTTTCATCCCGATAAATCATACACAGATTATGCTCAGGAAGTACTGCCCGGCTGCTACAAGTTGGCACTGGATTGTGACAGCCCTGAATTCGGTGGACACGGACGCATCGAACCTGAACAGCTGTATCATACAATCCCGCACGTCGAATCAAATACACTCAAACACTGCGCCCACCTCTACCTGCCGTCCCGCAGCGCTGTTGTACTGGAGCGGCAGCTATAACAACCCGCCGCCCGGCTTCTCATGTATCCGGCAACCCGGGAATCAGCTCGTCAGGAAACTGCTGCAAGCTGAGCCAGGCATCCTGCACAATTTGACGAGCCTCACGTTCATAACGCGAACCGATTGTCCAGCGCTGTGCTTCCAGCGCCTCCTCCAGCATTCCGGCTTGCGTATATAATTCCACCCTGACCAGATGATGGTAAGGCTCCCAGAAATGCCAATCGACAAACTCATCCCAGATTGCAATGGCATCTGAGATCGACTCATCCGCCTTCAGCCGTGCGTTCAGCAATTGCACAGAACTGCGGTACGGATTGAGCGCCATAGAAACACCCGCCCACTTACCTGCTTCAGAACGCAGCCGCCGGTCACGCACCCGCCCATGCCCGCCCGACTCCAGATAAGCACGCTCACCGGCATAAATTGTAAAATAATAATTATGCGGATACAGCCGATGGGCACTCTCGCAACGCCGCAAAACACCACGCACATCCATTTGGCCGACACCGTAACGTGACTGATGATATAAAGACTGCGCAAGACTCGCACGCATACCGTGAACAAATCCCGCGCCGCACAGCACGATCAGCAACGCCCCGGCAATAATACGTTGTTTTACAATCATTACGCCCGTTTCCGCAAAGCTGTCTGTTTAAAAAAAGACCCGGCGATTGACAATAATAATATCGCCCGGCTGGATTCTCGGATCAGGATCACGCTGCCGCTCAATCCGGGTGGCGTTGAACCGCAAGGACTCACCGCTGCGTATTATGTTTATGCGACTCGGTCGCGCATAATCGGTATAACCGCCTGCTGTCGACAACGCCTGAATCAGCGTAATATCACCGCTCATCGGATAACGCCCAGGTCGCTGCACTTCACCGCGCACAAAATACTCATCACTCTGCGCTACGATTATTGCGTCAATCCGCCGGTAAAATCCGCCGTCTATAAAAGCCCGCTCAATCGCCTTCTCAGCCTCCGCGGTCGTAAGCCCCGCCACCCTGACCGACCCGATCAAACCGATCTTTATATTCCCCAACTCATCGACTACATCAGAAATATCCTCCGGAGTAGGAATCCCGCGCAAAAAGACATTCACCCTGTCTCCACGCCGTAAAACACTGAACGGAGCACGCGGCTCGGGTTCTACAACCGCTTCCGCCACCTCCGCCGCCTCATCGCTAATGCTTTCCGCCGACAAATCAACATCAGCGGCTTCTGCACGCTCAACCGCTGCGGCGGTTTCCAGTACCTCTTCAGAATCATCCACAGGTACAGCAGCATCCTCCACGATAACCACCGTATCCGGATCATCCGTTTCCTGCGTCTCTGTATCCGCAACGGCTATAGCCGTATCACTCAAGGAAACCGTATGAACGCGACCGGCATGCTCTGGAACATACCGCGGCATACGCGCATCCGGCATCCCCGGACCGGCACACCCAGTCAGAAGAAACAATAATGCTGCTCCGCAAAGAACACGCATCATCTTTATGTATATGACCGGTTCATTGATCATTGATTCTTTTTACCCTGAGATGGCTTCGAATAATTATATCCATAATCATAATAATAGGCGTAATCCCTGTTTAAATTAATGCAGTTTAGCACTACCCCCAGAAGATTTACCCCGAGATTCTGCAACAATAGCTTGGCACGCTTCGAGACCATCCGCGGATAGCGCAGATGCTGGATCACCAGAATCACTCCATCAGTCTCGCGCACCAATAAAGCCGTATCACTTACCCCCATAACCGGCGGTGTGTCTACTATCACCATGTCATAGCGCCGCTTGAGCTCCGCGATGGTATCACGGATTCTGTGCCCTTCCAGCGCCCCGTGCAAAGTTCTTTTTGAACTGCCGCTCAGCAGCAGATCCGGCCCGCCATCAATTTTCTTTACAACATCATCAATATTACATTCACCACGCAAAACATCACTCAAGCCGCCCTCATTCGAAAAACCCGCCATCTCACCCTGACGCGGACGGTGCAGGTCTGCATCCACCAGAACAACCTTGTCCCCCATCGTCGAACAGATCCACGCAAGATTGAACGCCGTCAGAGATTTCCCCTCACCGACACTGCCGCTGGTAACCGCCAGGGCTCTGGCATCCTTGCCTCGGCTCGATATCTGTAGATTGGCCCGTAGCATACGGTAGGCCTCAGCCGCGGCATGCTGCCCTGCCTCAGCATTCATCGGTTTGACACGCTGGGGAATCGCACCAATAACTGAAACCCCCATATGCTTCTCAATGTCATCAACCGTTTTCAGAGAAGTGTCAAGATACTCCACAAAAAACGCCATACCAAAGCCGCCCAGCAGACCCAGCATAACACTCAACATAATGTTCATCACAATATTGGGACTGACCGGTGCATCCAGATTGGCCGGACGGGCTTCTTCAATGATATCAACTGTGGTCCGCGGAATTCTCAATTCAATGCGCTCCTGTAAATGACGCATTTCCAGTGCATCGCGAATCCGCTTTAAACGGGCCAACTCATCACGCGCCTGTTCAAACTTACGGTATCCGGTGCCCTCACGCATGCGCTCAAGAGAGCGCCGCTCTTCGATCATCGCCGCAATCGCATTATATTTAGCCTGCGCCGCCTTATACTCAGCCTCGACACCGGTACGTAAGCCGCGCAGCGCCTCCTGTATCTTGGCACTCAATTCATTCACCGTGGCACGGACACGGACAACATCCGGATGGTTAGGACCAAGGGCCATCTCATTCAACCGGCTCATTTCAATCTCAGCCCGGCGCTTTGAGTCAACCAGCGCACTTAAAGCCGGATCACCGACAATGTATGGCGCGGCATCCACCAGTAATTCCTGCGACAAGCCCTGCACACTTTCAAAGAGCGCCCGCTTGCCTTCAAGCTCAATTCTTAATTGGACAAACTGCCCTTCCAGTTGCGCCAGACCCAGTTTTTCAAGCGACCCCCCCGTCCCGGCAAACGGAACAATATCAATGCTGTATTCCTGCCGGATACTGTCAACCAAATCCTCGGCTTCCGCAACGCGCGCATTGTGTTCATCAAGCGTAGCCTGCAGCGCCTTTAAAGCCGTCTCAACCTGCTCACGGTTGCGCCGCATGCTTTGTGCACGGTAAACCACCGCAATCGTATTGGCAATTTCAGCAACATCACGATGCACACTGGCTTGGGGCTCATCCATATACACGTTGATTTCAATCAAATTCGTGTCGCGAAACTGCTGGACTTTGATTCTTCTTTCGAGCAGCCGGGCAGTGCGCATCATAATCTGATCGGGCGGCAGCGTGTCATAGCCGTAGGCAACCGCCCAACGCTCCGCCAAACCTGTGCGCCTGACGGTCTCTTCGATAACCGGGGCGGATTGGATAATCTCAAACTGCGTGCGCAGAAAGAAGGGATCATATTGCCGATGCTGGCTTTCACGCGAGAAAACCGCCACATCAGGCCGCTCCTCACGTACAGCCACAACCGTGGAAGCCATATATACCCGCGGACGGGTAAAGGTAACCAGCACACCGGCCAGCACCACTACCAGAAATACCGCAACAACCAGTTCCTTGCGCGACTGTACAACCCGCCAGTAATCCAAAAAATGCAGGTTTTCATCGTTAGGTTCATTCATAAATCAAGTCCCCGCCGGAAATGCCGAACGCATCAGAATGGATGTCAAAACGCATGTGTTAGATATAGCGCAGTCGTGTTTCGGGTGAATGTCTCGTCAACATCAGAATCTACGTCTTCATATTGCTGACTGATCGTCATTGAAACCCGGTTGTTGAAAGAATAAGTAACCGCCGCCCGCGCCAGCCAAGTGGTTTTCTCTCCATCCTCTTCCGGCAAACGAGCACGGGCAGGCACCTTGTCAATCTCGTATTCATCAAGACGGTACTCCCCGAAAATATTCAGATGCCAGCGCGCCAAACTCTTCCAATCCAGAGCCAGATTTATATGGGAATGCTGCTGCGAAGCGTACGGAAAAGTGTAACCGTTCCAGATTGAACGGTTCAACTGCATTGTCAATTGCGTGTCAGGGCCGAAGTTCATTATCGCGGCAAGATTGAAATACGGCGAAGTGGCAGAATCTATTTCATCATCCCGATAGTCAGCAGACTGAACACCGGCTCGCCCTTCAACTCGCAGATTAGTGCCCATACGGTGATCTATCACGCCAAGATAACTGATTGTATTGAATGATCGATCCACCCCGTTGATTGACTCGCGCCTGAAATCATCATATCCAAGCACCCCGCTGATCGCGGTATCACGCGCGATGCGATGACGAAGACGCATTGCAAATGAAGCCTGATTATCATCAGCAAAATCCGCCACCGCACTTTCACTGTAACGCTTTAACATATAACTCAGATTTAATCCGACACCTGTACGACGCGTGAACTGCATAAACCAGTCACCTTCAACATCATTCCTGATATAACTGCTGTCACGGCGTATCTCACTACCTCCTTCAGTTACCGCAGGATCGTCTGTATAGGTAAACCATTCGCGCAATTTGATGGTCTGGCGCGGCGTCGGCTTGTTCTCTAATGAAAAGCCAAGATCATGCAGCAGCTCAGTATCATTCTGAATGGGACTTGGATCACTGCGATACCGTAATGACGGCTGATAATAGTAGTGCAGATTCAAGCTGCCGGCTAAAGCCGATCCGTCCAATCTGGGCTTGAAAAAGATATCTGTATTGCTTTCCGCCTCAGAAACAGCATCGCGGTTATCAGTAATTTCCGCCCCTACTGACAAAGTAAAACGTAACGGTTGATGCCGCTCTGTCACATCAGCAGCCGACCGCCCGACCGTAAACAAAACACATACAAAAACAGGCAATACCCTTTTACAAAAAACAACCATTTTAATACCAGCCCCTAATAAAAGACCTTGAGTCTCGAATCTATAAGTTGAAATAATGCCATTATATTTAACAGACGTCAACAATCAAACCCAGCCAAATCCTGCCAGCCCCGACCTGTGGACTCTTGTACACAAATATGTAACGTTTCCGGCAGCTAATTCCCGTTTCATATCGCGCGGGGCCCCCAACAGCCACTCAATAGCCATTTGGCATGCATTGTGCTCAAATAAAAATATCAAATCTAAATATTGAAAGGAGCTCAGCATGAAGCAATCCGATATTGAAGCGGCAAAAATGTTAAGTGACGCAACCTTGAAGATGAAGGAGCAAATCGGCCGGGTGATCGTCGGCCAGAGCGAGGTAATCGATCAACTGCTTACTTCCCTGTTCTGTAACGCACACTGTTTCATGGTGGGTGTTCCGGGGCTGGCCAAAACGCTGATGGTATCAACGCTGGCAAAGGTGCTGCATCTCTCTTTCAAGCGTATTCAGTTCACTCCGGATCTAATGCCATCAGATATCACCGGTACGGATGTGATGCAGGAGAACCCCGAAACCGGCCACCGCGAATTTGCATTTAACGCCGGACCGATCTTCGCGAACATGATCCTGGCTGATGAAATAAACCGCACTCCCCCGAAAACCCAGGCCGCACTGCTGGAAGCCATGCAGGAACGCCAAGTCACTTGCGGACGCCAGACCTACCTGCTGGAAAGACCTTTCTTTGTGCTGGCAACCCAGAATCCGATCGAGCAGGAGGGTACCTATCCCCTGCCGGAAGCACAGCTCGACCGCTTTATGTTCAATATCATGGTCAATTACCCCTCTCGCGATGAAGAACTGGAAATCTACCGCACTACCACAGTCCCGCAGGATGCCGATATTGAACCAGTGCTCACCGCCGAGGAAATTATCGCATTACAAGGCATTGTCCGCCGTGTGCCGGTCGGCGACCATGTCTTCGAATATGCCGCCGACCTCGTGCGCCGCACCCGCCCGACGGATCAGTCGTCACCGGAGTTTATCCGCAACTGGCTGGATGTCGGTGCCGGACCGCGTGCCGGACAGAACCTGATTCTGGGCGCCAAGGCAAGCGCTCTGATGAACGGACGTTTTTATGCAACGTGTGACGATGTTGAAAGCCTGGCGCTGCCCGTGCTGCGACATCGCATTATCACCAATTTCACCGCGGAATCTGAAGGGGTCTCCAGTGATAAAATCATCGCACGCCTGCTGGAAGAAACCCCGCAGCCTGAAGAAAAATAGGAGTATCTGATGCCATTAGGGGCTTTTGAGACCGGTCATGCCAGACGCCTGGATGCCCGCACCCTGGCGGCTTTCAAAAGGCTGGAGCTGCTGGCACATTCCGTGGTTGAGGGTTTCGTTACCGGGCTGCATACTTCGCCATTCAAAGGCTTTGCCATAGAGTTCGACGAACACCGACAGTATGTGCCCGGTGACGATCTCAAACATCTTGACTGGAAAATTCTGGCCCGTAAAGACCGCATGTACATTAAACAGTACGAGGAGGATACTTCGCTACGGGCGTATTTTGTCCTGGATACATCCGGCTCTATGGGGTACGCCTCGGGACGCTACAGCAAACTGGATATCGGACGGATCATTACCGCAACAATGGGCTACCTGCTGCTCAACCAGATGGATGCCATCGGTTTGACCACCTGCGCCGAAAAGGTCGAACTGTTTCTGCCCGCCCGCAGTACCCGTGCCCATTACAAACGCCTGACCGATGCGCTGGCAGCCACCACTCCACGGCATGGCACGCACCTCGCAGAAACCCTGCACCAACTCGCCCTGCGCGTGAAACGGCGCGCCCTGATCATCATCATCTCGGATCTGTTTGATGACCCAAACAGCATCAGCCTCGCACTGAACCACTTTGCCCACCGCCGGCATGAAGTAATCCTCTTCCACACACTCGACCGCCGTGAACTTGACTTTGATTTTGAGGCTCCTACGCGCTTCGAACATCTCGAAGGCGATGACCAACGCGCAGTTGACCCGCGCCCGCTGCGCAAAGCCTACCTGCGCGCGTTTGAGGAGCATCGCACCATTATCCGGCGTACCTGTCACGACCGCCGGATCGATTATCAGGAAATTGTTACCGACGAACCGATTGAACGCCGTCTGGCACGCTATCTGATTCAACGCATGAAAAGGTGATTTGTAATGGTATTTCTGGCTCCATGGCTGCTGCTGGGCACTCTGCTGGGTGCTCTGCCGGTCATTATACACCTCCTGAACAAGCCGCGTTACCGCCGCGAAGAATGGGGTGCAATGCGTTTTCTGCAAGCAGCCATTATCCGCCGCAGCCGCACAATCCGCATCCAGCACCTGCTGCTGATGCTGCTGCGCGCACTGGTGCTGGTTTGCTTTGCGCTGGCACTGGCGCGCCCGGTAATGCGTGCGGCCAATATCGGAGCCGGCGGCCAGCCGACAACACATGTACTGATCTTTGACGGATCGTATTCAATGCGGCAGGGTGAGCACCGCCAAAACGCATTTCTACGGGCAAAAAACAGCGCCTTGGAAATTATTGATGAAATCCGCGAGCAGGATAATGCAATCCTGATCTGGGCCGGAAACAAACCGCGCGCCATCACCCCGCGCGCGGTTTACAACCGCGCCGAGCTGCGCCGGATGGTTGAACAACTTGAACCCGGTTGGGAAAGCGCCGATATTCCACGCGCTATCGAATACTCCACATGGATGCTGCAGTCTTCAACGCTGCCGCGCCACCGCATTACGGTACTTTCCGACGGCAGGCACGGCACGTGGCCTATCGATGACACGGATGTATGGATTGATATGCGCACAGCATACGATGCACACCGCCTGCCGCTGAATATCTACGGACTGCTCCAGCCGCCGGAGAGACCGGTGCGCAATATGGCTGTCAGCGCATTGCGCGCCCGCTATCCGCTGCTTGATATTCACCGCGAGGCACCTTTCGTAGTTGAAATCGATAACTATTCCGGAGAAGAAAATGCCGCGGAACTGGTGATTAATGTGAATAATGAACAGGTCGAAACCCGGCCGCTGACATTGCGTGAAGGCCGTCATACCGAAACCTTTACGCATCTTTTTGAAACGGCCGGATCGCATGCCGTCACGGTAACACTGCTGGATGACGATCTGCCGGTTGATAACCGCCGCACTGTTGCCGTCGAAGTGCTTGAACGAATTCCGGTGCTGCTGGTGGAAGGCCGCAGCGGCCGCGATCCGTTTGAGTCCGACGGGATACTGCTGAGCTGGGCGCTGGAAGCCGGAGCGGGCGAAGGCAATGACGGCCTTTTTTCCGTGGAAGTGCGCCACGCCGCCGATTTTGGCAGCATGACCGCCGCTGATCTGATGAATTACAAATGCATCATCATGGCGAATGTCCGTTCGGTCTCGGCGGAGAGCAGCCGGATTCTGGATCAATATGTACGCGACGGCGGCGGACTGCTGATCGGACTCGGAACGGAATTTGATGCGCTGGCGTGGAACCGCCTCGAACGCGGCAGGGAAGGCATGCTGCCGGCAAACATCAATGAGCGGCGCGATGCTGACGGACGGCCGTGGCGGCCGGTATTCCCCGCCGGCCTGGCCCTTGATGCACTCGGGCTTTTTGATATATCCCGCACCCGCACGCTGGGCGATGTGCGGGTGGAATCACATTATGCGGTTAGTCCGGTTGAGGGCGCGCTCACCGCGGGCGTCGTTGATGATGCACCGCTCCTGCTGGTGAAAAAACATCATGAAGGTGCGGTTGCCTTGTGGACAACCTCGTTGGGTCTGGAATGGTGCAATCTGGCCGCTGTGCCGGACTATGTTCCGCTTATGCAGAATCTGGTTTTCTACCTCTCCAGCAGCGTTGTGCCTCCCATCAACATTCAGCAGGGTGAAACGCTGGTTTATTCATGGTCGCGGGCGGCCGCACTTGATGCGTCCGTAACAAACTCCCCCGCCCCGCCCAGGATCTGCACTCTGACTCTTCCTGACGGACGCACCGAAGAACTCACAATGACCACCCGCATGGGCGAACATCTCGCTTTCTGGGGCGAAACACTCCAGCCCGGAGTCTACCGCGTCAGCGCCGAAGGTGTTCCGGACCGTATTTACGCCGTAAACCTGCCGCGCGATGCCGCCAATTTGCAGCCGGTTGAAATTACGGGCGACAGCATGGATCTGGAACACGCCCCGGTCAAACTTACCGGCAGTGGTGATGCACTGCGCCAGGCCATCCGTGATGAAACCGGTGTACGCGATATCGGCATACTGCTGGCATTGCTGGCGCTGGCATTTCTGCTTGGTGAAATGATACTGGCATGGAGGACCGCCGGATGATTCTGCAATTTACAGGAAACTGGCCCTGGTGGACTCTGCTGCTGCCGGCGACACTAATGTGCGCAGGCACAATCTGGATTTACCGCCGGCACAACCTCCCGGCTCCTTGGAAACATTTGCTGCCGGCCTTGCGCATACTGGCAGTTCTTTGCCTGCTGTTGAGTCTGCTGCGACCGATTATCGCACGGGTGCGGACAGAAACCGTGCGCGGCAGAATTCCGCTGATAATCGACGACAGCGGATCTATGAGCCTCAAAGAACAGTATGAACCTGAAGAGGCCGTCAAGGTTGCCTGGGATCTAACATGGTTTCCCCGCCGCCTGCGTGTCACCGCGTTTGAGTCACCGCACGAAACATTTACCAATCTCAGTCCCGCCCTGAACGATGCGCTGGCGGCGGTGCGTGAAGCACTGGCCGCGTCAGCAGACGATCAACGGCGGGCATGGCGAAATGCCGAAAATATAACAGAGCATGCCGCCGGTCAGATCGAAAGACTGCTGCGCGAAACAGACCGCACAGTTGAACGCAGCGGCTATCTCGCCGCCGCGGAAACGATCGAAGATACCAGCGAGGACACCGATTCACCCGAATTCAGTATTCTTTACGCCCGCTGGCGGCATACCCTTGAGGCGCTCAAGCAAAGCGTTTCCGCGCTGGCCGCCGAAGCCGCGGAGCTACGCAAAACCGAGCGCGGCAAGCCGGTTGAACCGGCGGAGGATATCGCCGCCCGTACCGTTGAATCAGTCAGTGCGTGGGATGAACTCGCCGTACTCTTCCCGGAAATGCAGATACCGGCTGACCGCATGCTGGCCGCGGCACAGATACCCGAGGTTGACAGCGCGCTTGAAAGACTCGCACAAACCACCCGCTGGCAGATTGCACTGCACGTACTGACCGACTCGCCGCCGGCACTGCTCCGCCGACTGGCAAGTAAGGGTGAGGTCGACCTGTTTTTATTGAACGAAGAACTGATTGAACCGATCTCTTTGGAAGAGCTGGCCGAGATTGAACCGCGCCGGCCGAATACCAGAATGGGAACGATGTTACATAAAATCCTGCAAAACTATGAAAACGAACCGCTGGCAGCCATGGCAGTGATTACCGACGGACAGATCAATGCCGGACTGCCGCTGACCGCAGCACGCGAAATTGCCGTGGAACGCAAGCTGCCCTTGATTGCTTTGGGCATCGGCTCAGAAGAACCACCCAAAGACATCGCCATTGAATCAGTGGTTGTTCCGGAAACCGCATTTAAAGGTGATCAAGTAAAAGCACGTATTGTTGTCCACCGCTACGGCTTTGAAGACCGCGAAATCCCTCTGACAATCCGTCGCGGCGGCCGTGTCATGCATGAGCACACTATCCCGCCGGGTTCATCACCGCGTGTTACCGTCGAAACCGCTTTTGAAGAGGACGAAGACGGTGAACACCGTTATGTTATTGAAACACCCGATCTGGAAGGCGAAGCGTTTGAAGAGAACAACCGCCGGACATTTCAGGTGCGCGTGCTTGAAGACCGGATCAAAACACTGCTGGTGGATGAGTTCCCGCGCTGGGAAAGCCGTTACCTGCGTATGATGCTTTCGCGTGACCGCCGGGTGGAACTTGATACGGTCTTTATCGCCTCTGCCGAAGACGGACGGCTGGAGCGCAAACCGGGCGCCTGGCCGGCTTCGCGTGAAGAACTCTTTGCCTACCAGACGATTATTATCGGCGATGTAAACCCTGACCATTTCAGCGAACGGGAATTGCACGATCTGCATGATTTCGTTTTTGAAAACGGCGGAACGCTGATCATCATGGCCGGACCGCACCATATGCCGGAGCGCTATGCAGGCACACCGCTGGCCGCGGCTTTCCCGTTTCAGCGCGAAACTACCGCCCGGCCGGAACACACCCCCCCCGCCAAAGCGGAAGGTACTGCTGAATACCGCATAAAACTCACCGCTGAAGGACAGTACGATACCTTGCCCCAGATCAGCCGCGACAACGAAATGAGTTGGCAGCTCTGGCAGCGGCTGCCCGGCGTAAACTGGGTGGCAACCGGCATCCGGACTGTCCCGGCCGCTGATATTCTGGCTGTCACTGAGGATGATGAACGCCCTGTATTACTGCGTGGCTACGCCGGGGCCGGACGAGTGCTGTTTCTGGGGGCCGACACCTTCTGGCGCTGGCGCGACCGCACACGCTGGCACTATCATCACCGGTTCTGGGGTCAAATCATGCTGTGGTCCGCCGTCGGCCGCACCACCGGGTCGGACCGCTTCGCCAAAATCATCTCTGACCGGCCGCGCTATGCACCGGACGAAACCGTTATGGTAAATGTCCGGCTGCTCGATGAAGATCAGGTGCCGATTGAAAATGCGCAGGCGGTGCTGGATATTATTGATGAAAATGATGAGCGCATCCGCGAAGCACCGCTGCTGCCGGCCGCGGCCGGTGCCGGGGAATACCGCGCGGAAATCACCGGCCTGCCGCAGGGACATTTCACGCTCATCCCGCGGGTGTTCGAACTGCGCGACCATGAAGTCAACGCTGCTCTGGAAATTGAAGTCGGCGATGTGCTCACCGGGGAATATATCCATCTTGCACTCGACCGGGCACGCCTGGAGCAATGGGCCGATAATTACCAACCATTAACCGCACCGCTCGATTGCCTTGAAGCTATCGAGCCGATTGAATTCACTGAGGAACACCGCCGCGAGTTTGAGCAACCGGTGCATGCCTTGCTGCTGATGCTGGCCGCCATCGCGCTCGGTGCGGAATGGCATTTACGCAAGCGCTGCCGCCTGCCGTGAAAGGAGCAATCACTATGAATAACCAAATCAACGACCGCCAGCTGAATGAAGAGCTTCAAGCACGCCTGGAAGCTTTTGCCGAACGCTGGCGGCAGGTCAGTTTACGCCGCGGTGCCGCACGCACCATAATGATCGCCCTGATCGCCGTGGCCGCCGCCGCCGCAATTGACTATCTGCTGCCGCTAACTACCGCTCAGCGCTACCTGCTCAGCGCCGTATGTTATTCCGCCATTATTCTTTTCGCACTATTCGGCTGGCTGCTGCCCGCATTTATGCCGGTAGCTCCGCTGCGGATTGCCTGGATGCTCGAAAAACTCATCCCGGATTTTAATGAGAAACTGGTGTCATCTGTTGAACTGGCCAATAATGCTGATGATCGCGTTGCCGGCCATAAACCTTCACATTTCTCACGAGAACTGATTCTGGCTCTACTGCAGGAAACCGGGGCCGATCTCGCCCGCCTCAATCCGCGGCGCGCTCTGCCGCTGAAATGGCGGCATTTTCTGCCGCCGGCTGTCGCTCTGGCTGCTTTTCTGATTGGCATGGCGGTCCCCGGATTTCAAGGCCACCAGCTTGTCAAACGCGTCCTGCTGCCCTCACCGCACGATGCAGAAGTCGGCGCGTTCCGCTTGTTGATTGTTGCACCTGATACACAACGCTTTGTTGAAGACCGGCCGCTGCTTTTTGCCGTGCGTTCAACCGATCCAACCATATCAGAAGTAATGCTTGAAATTGAAGGCGCCCGCCGCCGTAATCTTCCCATGCGCAAAGTGCGCGACGGCCGGTTCGAACTGGAACTCGATGACATCAACACCTCGTTTGCATACCGCTTTCGTTCCGGACGTGTCGCTACCGCGCTTACCGATATGCAGCTTGTACGGATTCCCCGCATCAGTAAGCTTTCGGTCGTATACTACTTTCCTGAATACACCGGCATGCCGCCGGTGCGCAGCACCCTGCGCCAGGGACAGGTAAAAGCGCTCCCCGGCACACGCGTCGTTCTCTCCGCTGAATTCTCGAAACCGCTTTCAGAATTAACTCTGCAGTATGACGGCAAACAGATCAACGGTACACTGCGCCCGGATAACAACGCCGGCTCAGCAGTATTCAAGATCAACAATGAAGGCAGCTTCACTCTCAACATGGTCGATGCCGTCACCCCCTTTGCCCAGAACACCTTTGAGGGCCGGGTGGAAATCGAAAATGATGCACCGCCGTCAATCACTCTGCTTGAACCAGCTGACGACATCATGATTGAACCAGGCGAAACAGTCCCCCTGCGCTGGCAGGCCACCGACGATTTCGGCATCGAAGCCATTGAGATGGAAATCCGTCTGAACCGGCGCGAACTTGAAACGATCGCGCTGGAGGACAAACATTTCAGCATGGAACTTGATACCGGCCGCTGGCAGCTTGAACTAGGCGACCGGCTTGATATCAGGGTGGCATGCCGCGACGGCGCCGGCCAGCGCTCAGTAACCCGCCCGCGCGGTATTCTGGTCGTCCACGGACACGACGCCACACGCGCCAATGCTTTTATCAGACAGGGTAACGAACTGGCGGCCTTACTGCAGCGCGCCGTACGCGAATACCAGGCAATGGAACCTCTGCGCGAACAGTTGCACGATGCCGCAACCTACCGGACCGCCAGTGCAATTGAAAACCTCGCTCACAACCGCTCAACACTGGCCGCACGCACGCGGCGGTTGGATGGATCAATGGCCGAATCATTAAACCTCTCCCGCGCATGGATGCCGCTCAGCTTCTATCCCGGAGCGGACAGGTATATCGGCCTGATGCGGCGCTACGTTTCACAGGAAAGACTGCACGTTCTGCCACAACTGCCGGAAACATGGGACAGCCATGACAACTGGCTGCGAACCCGCCGGATGATTGAGCTGAGTTCATCTATGACAACCGGCTTGGTTGCCAAGGCCGGCCAATATCAGCCGGCAATGCTAATGGAGGCCATGCACGCAATCGTGCTGCATTCAGCTTTCCGCGATGATGACCGCTCACGCGAATGGAACCGCCGTGTCCTATCTCATACCCGTGAGCATGCCCGGCAACTCGATGAATCGCTTGCGGAAATAGTGAAAACTGTCGATCTAAACCAAAGTGCGCCGCCGCGCCGCGACGGCATGCTGGCACGCCTCTACCGCGGCCGGCGTGAATATCCGCCGCTGCCGCCGGAAGCAGACACCCCCCCTGACCGCGAACGCCGTGACTCCGGCATTAATTTTGAAAACACCCGGCAGCTTGGTCTGGGTGACGGGCAAAGCGGCGCGTTGCATTGGCAGGGCTACATGTTTATCAACGAGCCGGGAAACTACCGGTTTTTCTGCACATCCTCCGACGGCTCACGGCTGCTCATTAATAACCGGATTGTTGTTCGCAATGACGGCCGTCACGGAATGCGCGAACGCAACGGCCGCGTCCAACTTGAACGCGGCTTCATCCGGCTGGATCTGCTTTACTTTAATCACGAAGGCGATGGCGGCATGCGCCTTGAATGGGAGCCGCCCGGCGGACAGCGGGAAATCTTCCCGGCCGGACAGCTTTATTCATCATTAGGCAACGGGCCGCTTAAGCTTGCCTGGATTACCGGCGAAATCCACTACCGGCTGCGCGAACGCGCTCATGACCACGGAGAGCTAGACAACATCGCCCGCCGGATGGAAGAGGCGCTGCAAGCGCCCGGAACCGAGCTGGCCGCTTTTGCCCATAAAATTGATGCAGCGGTAATTGCCGATGGCTGGCCGGCAATCGAACGCGCTGCCGGCATCATTGATGAAAGCGCCGCTGAGCAACCGCTTTCCGAGCATGCCCGTGCGCTGCGCCAGGTGGCTGAAATGTACCGTCAGGCCGCGGATGAACGCCGCACTGACAGCCTGTTTGCAGCCGCGGGGCGGATGCGCGCGGTGGATGATCTCGGCGTCATGGATGAAACCTTACGACAGGTGAAACCGCTGCTCGATACGGTTGAACGCCGAATTGAAGAAGCCGCCGCCGCCACCGCCACCGCTACGGCCGATGACCCGCTCTCCACCCGCGCCGCAGCCGACAAACTGGCCGAAGCCCGCCGTGAACTGGCCAGAGCCGGTGATCGGCAGGTCGGCGATGAAACACTCCAGCGTTCAGGACAGATGCGCGACATGCGCAATGAGCTGACACGCGCCGACCGCGCATTAAGTGCCGCGGAAGAGGCGCTGCGCTCTGCTGATATAACACAAACCCGCGAAAAAATGCGTGAAGCGCGCGAAGCAACCGCCGCCGCAGAACAGGAACTGCGGCAGGCGCGCGATTCCGCGGTTGCCGCCGCACGCGACGCCGCCGCGGAGCTCGCCAGACTCCGTACCGACCCGGCCCGCCAACTGCGCGCGATTGCTGAAGAACGCAGTGACCTTTCAACCGAACTCTCCGGCGTTGAACCGCCGCCAGCGGTGCGCTTAAGCTCTGCTACAGAGCGGATCAGAGCGGATGACAAGGATTTGCGTAGCGCCGCGGAGCGCTGGCGCCAGGATGCACTCGATGCACTCTCCGGCGAAGAGCCTGATGCGCGCACCGCCGCCGCACACATGGCAATTGCTCAACGCGCCGAAGCCGCGCGCCGTGACAGCGCCGCCCTCGCCCGCGAAATCAGTGCCGCACAGGATGCCATGCAAGTGCCGGAAGGTGTCAGTGAACAGCACCGTGATGCTGCCATGCAACGGGCCGCTGAACACCTCGCCAGGGCCGAACAGCAATCGCGCGCTTCCGCCACCGCTTTACAAGAAACCGCGGCGCTCGCGGAGAATCTGAGCGCAGCGCACGACGGACGGCTTTCCGCACGTGAGCAGCAGGAAGCACTCGCCAAACTCGAAGCAGCCATTCAGGATGAACTGCCGCCGCAGTTACGTGCCGAGCTCGAACGGATTGAATCCATTTCAGAACACCGGCAACGCGCCGCGGAACTCGCCGAAGCGCTGGCATCAAGACATACCGCGGATCAGGAAAAAACCGCGATTGCTCTCGAACTGGCTAGAATGGAAAAAGCGCTGGCCGAAACATATTCAGACAGAATTGAAACGGAACGCAAGCTGCCTGATTCCCTGGAAACGGCACGCACGCTCCGTGATCCCCTGCATACGCCGCCGGTTGACCCTGCACCGGTCATGCAGGCGGCGGATGCAATGCGCCGCGATATTGAACAGACCGAAGCACGCCATGCCCTGCCCCTGAAACAGTTGCGCGAAGAACAACGCCGTCCCGCCGCTGAAGCACTCGGACTGCTGCTCTCCGCAGAGCCGCCCTCACGCGAAGAGCGCCGCTGGCAGGATGCTGTTGACAGCTTGCAACAGGATACCCCGCGCCGGCAGGCTGAACGCTTGCGCGATCTGGCACGCCGGCTGCCGAATGAACAGCGCGCAACCTCCGAACGCCTGCAAACGCTTGCCGACGAACTGACCGCTATCGAACAGACCCACGGTGACCCGCAGCGCCATGCCAGAGACCTGCAAAAAGCAATGCATGACGCCGCGCGTAAAACACGTGACATCGAACGTGCCGCCGAAGCGCTTCCGGAAAACCTGCAAAATGAGCTGAAACCGATTATTCAACACGCCGGAGAACATGCCGAAAAAGAGCGGCCGGCAGAAGCGCTCGCCGCGCTTGATGCGCTTGAGCGTACTTTACAGGATGCCGTGACGGCACAGCGCGATGCCGCCCGCATAGACGCGCATGAACCGTCCGCAACGCCATCCCCCTCAATGGAACGCCAGAGTCCGCACGAACTGGCCCGGCAACTCGCCGAAGCTGCCGATTACCCCGAAAGGCATATCCGCCCGCTCGAACAGGCCCGCGAACTCGCCGCAGAAAACCGCTTTGCCGAAGCTGCCGCACAGGCAGCCCGAACTCCCTTTGGCGAATACATCCAACCGCAATTACAGGCGGCTGAACAGGAATTGCGCGATACACGCCGTGCCGCTGTGGAAGGCTTCCGGGATGCAGATGATAAAGCGGCCAAAGACGCCATGGCGCAAGCAGCGGAAAGACTGGCGCAGCGTGATACCGCGGCCGCCGCCGACGCTCTACGCGAAACAGCTACACCGCAGGCAGAAGCTGTCCGCGAGAAAATTGCCGGGCTGGACCAACAGCGTGAAGCCGTCATTCCGGCACTGGAAGCCGCCGTGGAAGCCGCCAAGGCCCGCGCACCGCAACCCGAAGAGCTCCGCCAGATGGCTGAACGGCTAAAAAATGCCGTTCAGCAAGATAGTGACCGGCGCACTGAAGAACATCTGCGCACCGCCGAACGGGCCGCCCGGCTGGAAGAAGCTGCCGAAGCACTGCGGCGCAATGATCTGCCGGCGGCACTGGCCGCAGCCGAAAAAGCCGCCGTAAAACCGGTGAGTGCTCCGCAACAACAACGGCTGGAGCAGGCTGCCGAAGCACTGGCTGATGCCCGCCAGGCCCAGCAACAGGCACGGCGTGCCGCCGCTGAAGCCGCCCGTGAAGCACAGGCCGCCCGTACAACGGAAGCCGCCGAACAGCTTACGACTGCCGCCGCTGATATTGCACGCGGTGATTATGACCGCGCCGACGAAACTTTACAGCAGCACCCCGCCCCGCCGGCCGCGCAAGCACTGGAAGATGCCGTACAGAAACGCACTGCGGCACAGGAACAGCTTACTGCGGCTGCCGGAGAACTACACGAGGCCGCACGTCAGGCGGAAGACAGCCTGCAAAAGGCTGCCGATGCAGCCAGACAGGCCGCGGCGGCACGCGACGCATTTGCCGATAATCAACCGGTCCGCGCCGCTGTGGAACTCGCACGCATCCCCGAACCCTTATCGCCGGAAGCCGCACCGCCGGCAAATAGATTTGAAGCGGAAGCGCGGCAGGCAGCCGCCGCAGCATTGAACGAGGCCGCACAGGCTCTTGATGATGCACGTGCAACGCGCACCGCGGCAGAAGAAGCTCTGATGGCCGACGACAGCGACAGCACCACCATGCCGGCAATTACAGAAGCACTGCGCAACGGCCGGATGGAAGAAGCGGCCGCCGCCGCAGCGGGTGATCCGGCGCTGACCGGCACGCCAACCGAAGAAACGCTGCAGGCTGCCGCCGAAGCAACCAAGCGCGCTGAAGACGCGTTGCAAAAAGTGGCGGCGGCACATGAAGCGCTTGCGGAAGCAGCCAAGGCGGCACAACACGACACACAACAGGCTGAAGCCCATACGGCACGCGCCGCCGAAGCCGCCGCCAAAGGTGATCTGGCAACCGCACGCGAGGCTCTGGAAACTGCACTCGAATTAGCCGCCGACGATACACGCCCCGCTCCGCCGGCCGCTGCGGCACGACATGCCATGGAACAGCTTTCACAATTTCAAGAAGCCACACAAACGGCGCAAGCCGCGCTGGAACAGGCCCGTGAACAGGCTGCCGCGCGCGGCGAACGCGCGGCGCTGGAACAGGCCCGTCAAGCGGCCGCCGAACAGGATTTTGCCGCCGCCGCGGAACATGCACAACAAGCCGGAACACCGCCGGCACAGGCCGCCGCAGCAGCACTTGAGCAAGCCGCACAGCACCAAGCGCAGACAGAACGAGCGCTTGAAGAAGCAATGCGTACAGCCCAACAGGCAGAACAGCTCGCAGCAGCGGCCGCACAGCAGACAGAACAGCACATTCCCGGAACACCTGCCGCAGAAGCCACCCGGCAGGCCCAGCAGGCCGCAGAGCAAGCCCGACAGGCCGCGGATGACGCGCAGCATCTGCTACAAGCCGCCGCCGGGCAACCCGGTCTTGAGGCACCGGCGGCTGAGGCCCTGCAACAGGCAATGCAGCAAGCCGCGCAAGGTGATCAGCAGGCGGCCGCCGAACAGGCACGCGCCGCCGGAGAACCCGGACAGCAGGCCGCTCAAGCTCTGGAACAAGCCGCACAGCAAGCGCAACAGGCGCAGCAGGCGGCGCAACAGGCTCAGCAAGCCGCGCAACAGGCCCAGCAGGCCGCACAGCAGCAGCAGGCTGCGGCACAACAGGCTCAGGCGGCGATGAATGCCGCACAGCAGGCCATGCAGCAGGGACAGCCACAGCAGGCACAACAGGCCCTCGCGGAAGCCCATCGCGCCGCACGTCAGGCAGCCGCACCGCATTCACCGGCACAAGCTGCCGCGGAAACAGCCCGGCAGGAACTCAGCCGTATGGCCGAAGCACTAGAACCATGGGCACAGCCGGAGAGTATTCCCGGAATGGCTGATACCGCCATTCCGGCAGAGGCAATTCTGGCGGCACATAGCGCCGACCCCGCAGCTCTGGCCGAAGCGCTTGCCACGACGCGCATCCCGCATGAAGCCCTACCCTATTTGCAACCGGTCGCGTCAGCCGGACAGGCGCTTCCCGCCCTGGTGGAAAACTTACAGCACGCTGCCACCATGGCACATGAAGAGGCACGGCTTGGCCGTGAAACGGCGGAAACAATGCAATCCATTATGCAAACAGCCGAGGCAATTCATTCTGATATCGAGCGCGACCACCCGGCACAGGCTGCCGCACGCCTGCCGGAACTGGCAGAACAACTGGCACATTTACCAACAGAGCATTTGGCCACACCTTACGGAACATGGCCGACCGGCGATCCTGCCGATACATCGGAGCAAATGACACGACCCGCTGCAGCGCCACTGCCGCCGGCCATGCCCGTGATTGATCAGGCCCGCGCGGCATTACAGCAGGCCGCACAACAGGCCGCGGTGCCCCAGTCAGCTCAGCAGGCGGCGCAATCCACTCAACAGGCCGGACAGAATATGGCACAGGCCGCACAGCAAATGGCCGCGCAGACAGCGCAGCAGACAGGTCTGGCGCAAATGTCGGATGCACCACCCCAGGGCGAGGGCTTCGGCGGCGGATCACAGGCTCAGGCACGGCAGGAATACACTCCGCTTGGCGCGCGCGATCTGGGCGATCCGTGGGAAGGCGCGGATGGCAGACTGCACAGTATGGATGCCGGTGACCAGGCCCGCCGCTACACCCCCTATTATCAACGCGCCATGCAAACCTATCTACGCAAGGTTGCCGAAGAAAGATTGAATGCAGAAAGAGGACAACGCTAATGAAACTTTATCTTTCTATAATAATCACGGCACTTGGCATCACCGCCTCGCAACCGGTCGCGGCACAGGATATTCAGGACTTTGACGAAGCACACCTTGAAGCAGTCTCCGGCAAGGACGATGTTGACCGGGCAATTGAAGCCGGACTGCGTTATCTGCTCAGCCGCCAGAATGCAACGCACGGATATTTTGAAGGACGCCTGCACAACACCTACACCGCGCTTGCAAGCATGGCGCTGATGGCGGCCGGACATTTCCCCGAGCGCTCCGAATTCGGTGACGCACTGCGGCGCGGTATCATGTATCTGGTCGAAGCCGCAGAGGAAAATGACGGCTACTTCGGCCGCGAAGGCAATGCCCGTATGTACGGGCATGCCATTTGCACACTGGCACTGCTCGAAGCTTATGGAATGATGGCCGATGAGCGCGATAACACAAAGATCCGCGATGCCGCCAGCAAGGCGCTGGATGTTATCATTGACGCGCAGATCACCGACCGGCAGCGCGGTGAGCATTTCGGCGGATGGCGCTATGAACCACACGGTAACGATGCCGATCTCTCAGTAACAGTCTGGCAGGTGCTGGCACTGCGCGCAGCGGATAACTGCGGACTTGAAATACCGCTGGATGCCATCAGCAATGCGGTCACCTATGTGCGCGGAGTATACTCAGACCGCCATGGCGGTTTCTGCTA
>PXDI01000193.1 GCA_003565095.1 PVC group bacterium
AAAAAGCCTTCAAAGAAATCCGCAGTGCCGCGGCATGTCGCCATCATCATGGATGGTAACGGCCGCTGGGCCAGGCAACACGGCCTGCCGCGGCTGCGCGGCCATGAGGAGGGCGCCAAATCCGTTCGCGCTATTGTGAGCGCATGCCGTGATCACGGCATTGAGTACCTGACGCTCTATGCTTTCAGTGTTGAAAACTGGATCCGCCCCAAAAGCGAGATCACCGGCCTGATGCGGCTGCTGCTGAATTTTGTAAAAGAGCGCGAGTTTGAGCTGCACGAAAACCACGTACGTTTACGCTGTATCGGACGGCTGGAGGATTTGCCGGCACGGGTGCGGCGCGAACTGCAACGGGTGATGGAAGCCACCGCTGATTACACAAAGGGCACACTGGTGCTGGCCATCAGTTATGGCGGACGCACCGAAATCGCCCATGCCGCCCGCGCTATCGCCGAAAAAGTCCAGCAGGGAAAACTAAAACCCCGCCAAATCAATGAAAAAACCGTTGCAGCACATTTGTATGCCCCCGATATCCCCGACCCGGACCTGCTAATCCGGACCAGCGGGGAGCTGCGGATCAGTAATTTTCTGCTCTGGCAGATTTCATATTCAGAACTGTATGTCACACCGGTCTGCTGGCCGGACTTCAGGGAGCCGGAATTCGCTGAAGCACTCAAGGAATACGCGCGCCGTCACCGGCGGTTTGGAGATATTAAATAATGCTTAGATACAGAGTTATCAGCGGCACGCTTATCGGTGCATTCTTTTTCATGCTGCCTTTCTGGGTTCCGGCATGGGGCATTTTGATTGTGGTCGGCGGTCTTGCCGCCTGGACCCAGTATGAATGCTATGCCATGCTGCGCAAGTCCGGCATTCCGGTATACACGCCGCTGGGCATTCTGGCCGGTATGGCATATATGACCGCCGTGTTCTGCTGCGCTCCGGCTGATGCCGCGCTTGCTGCGGCACGTCACACTGATGTTATCGTCCTGGCGGCGGTCATCGGCGCCATCTTCCTGCGCCCGATGTTTGATAAAGAACATCCCCAGCCAATCGCGGCAATCGGCGGCACGCTGCTCGGATTCCTGATGGTTCCGTTTATGTTGAGCTTCTTCTTCCGGCTCGCTTTCGGATGGGAGCATCACGGCTTTACCAGTACCGCCTCAGTCACCGGACGCAATCTGGCCCTGTTCACAATTATTGTTGTGAAGGTGCAGGATATCGGGGCGTATTTTACCGGGCGTTTTCTTGGAAAACACAAGATGGCTCCGCGCATCTCACCCAAGAAAAGCCTGGAAGGCTTGGCCGGAGGACTGGTTACCTCAATGCTTGTGGCGGCGCTGTTTTATCATCTGGCCGGAGAAAGCCTGGGAATCATCAAGCCCGGCTGGGGACATATTGTCTTTCTGGGGTTACTGCTTGGTGCTACCGGAGTGGTGGGCGATCTTTTTGAATCATATCTGAAACGCGCCTGCGCCACAAAAGACTCCAGCGCAGCGGTGCCGGGCATGGGCGGCATTCTTGATGTGATCGACAGCCTGCTGCCGGCCGCACCGGTCATGTTTGTCTATACAATATTGTTCCTGCTATGAAAAATGTCCTAATTCTCGGCAGTTCAGGTTCTATCGGCGAAAACGCGCTGGATATAGCGCGGCGGCTGCCGGACGAGCTGAAGATTGCCGGACTGGCGGTGAACCGTAATTACCGCCGCGCACTGGAACAAGCCGCCGAATTCGGGGTAAAACATGTGGCCGTGGCTGATCCCGAATCTGCGGCCGCCTGTGAGCGCGCAGCCCCCGCACACATTACTGTTCATAAAGGAACCGCCGGACTTTGCGAACTGGTGAGCATGCATCCCTCCGCCATGGTGCTTTCAGCGGTAGTCGGCATAGCCGGTCTGCCGGCAGTACTGACCGCAGTCACCCAAGGGAACGACGTGGCGCTGGCCACCAAGGAAGTGCTGGTGGCCGCCGGGGAACTTGTCACAGCCGAATGCGCCCGTACCGGCGCACGGATACTGCCGGTTGACAGTGAACATAACGCCATTCTGCAGTGCCTTACCACCGAACAGGCATGGTGCCTGCATTACCATAATAAACCGTTCGCACCCCCGCCGGTCAGACGCCTGCTGCTGACGGCTTCCGGCGGACCGTTTGCCCGGCAAACAGATATCGACCTATCAAAAGTCACTGTTGAAGAAGCGCTCAATCATCCCAATTGGAGCATGGGACGCAAGGTCACAATCGATTCCGCGACGCTTATCAATAAAGGACTGGAAATCATCGAAGCCCACTGGCTTTTCGGCATTCCGTTCGACCGGATTGATGTAATCATTCATCCGGAAAGCATTGTGCATTCCATGGTTGAATTCAATGACAACAGCATTCTGGCACAAATGAGCATTCCTGATATGCGCTTTGCCATCCAATACGCTCTGCTGTATCCGCACCGCTGCCACTCAGCGCTGCCGCGACTTAATCTTGCAACCTCCGGCAACCTGACCTTCATGCAGCCGGATGAAGCACGTTTTCCCGGCTTGCGGATTGCGCGCAGTGCCGCTGAATGCGGCGGAACAGCCCCGGCGGTGATGAATGCCGCCAATGAAGTGGCTGTTGAACGCTTTCTGGCTGGAAACATCGCTTTCAGCGCCATCTGGCAGCTTATCGAAAAAACGCTGGAGGCGATCGAACTCCATGGCACGCCGTCACTGGAGGAAATTATCGCGGCGGATCAGCGTGCCCGTGAATACTGTCTTAAATGCGCGACTACCTGACAATCCGCAACAATACGCTTAATATTGGCGCGGGACACCGCACTATGCTATGGTAAATACATGTTATTGAGAAAAAAGAAACCGGTAATACTGCGGCGAGACCGTCACCCGATCTCGCGTCGCAACATTGACGAAGACGCTTTGAAGGTGCTTTACCGCCTGAAACAGTGCGGACACACGGCCTATCTGGTCGGCGGCGGCGTACGGGATTTATTGATCGGACGCCAACCGAAAGACTTCGACATTGGAACCAGCGCGCACCCGAATCAGGTCAGAAAGCTTTTCCGCAACTGCTTTCTGATCGGCCGGCGTTTCCGGCTGGCTCATATCAGGTTTGGCGAAAAAATCATCGAAACCAGTACATTCCGGCGACGCCCGGATCCATTGCCGGAAGGAGCTACCACACAGCAACAGGCGCAGGATAACACCTTCGGCACCCCCGCAGAAGACGCCCAGCGCCGCGACTTTACAATTAACGGGCTTTTTTATGATATCAACACTTTTGCCGTCATCGATCATGTCGGCGGGCTGGACGACTTGAAACGCAAACTGGTGCGTACCATCGGCGACCCGGATGAACGCTTTATCGAAGACCCGGTGCGCATGATCCGCGCGGTGCGCTTTGCCGCACGACTCGGCTTCAAAATTGAACGTAAAACCATGGCCGCCATTCTGCGCAACCGCAAGGCATTAAGCGGCGCCGCCCCGAGCCGCATGCTCGAAGAAATCTGCCGCCTCGCACCGTTCGGCAGCAGCGCCGCCGCTATGAAAATCCTGCATCAGACGCGGCTGCTCGAGGTTGTTTTTCCCGAACTCGCCGCCACCATTAACGAATCGTCTGAAACAGCAGACATACTGAAAGGTATGCTGCAGCAGCTTGATCAACGTGACCTGCCGGCGGCCGACCTGACCCCCGCGGTTGTCTTCGGTTATGTTTATTGCCCGGTTTTCAGAAAAGAAATTGAACTGCTGCCGGAAAATCCGCACATCACCGAATATCTCAAAATTGCGCGCAGCATTCTTGAGCCGTCGGCAGCGCGCTATCATCTGCCTAAGAAATATTTCTATGATATCATTCACCAATACGCCCTGCAGGGGCGTCTTGAATTAAACGGTTTTCCGCCAACTGTCCGCAAACGGATGCTGATACAACCGTTTTTCAGGCCGGGACTGAGCTTGTACCGGGATTATCTGAAAGCCAGCGGACAGCCGGTCGCATTGCTTGATGAGTTGGGTAAAATGGCCGAGAAAGTCGACCCGCTTGAAATTCCAGCGCCGCGGCGGCGGAAGCGGCGCCCGCGGAGACGGCGCAGAACGGAAACTAATGCCGCATGAAACGCTACCGGCTATGGACGAAACTGCCGGGTATGCTGCACCCGCAGCTATTCTTTCTTTCAGTCATCCCGGCCACGGTCGGGGCCGCGCTGGCTTTTTCCAATACCGGACGCTGGGATAATGAGATCTTCTTTATCAGCATTGCCGGAATCCTGCTGCTGCAAGCCGCAATCAGCATAATTAATGATTATGCACTGTTTTGCCGCGCGCAAAAGGCCGGCTATACAGGACGGCTTGAAGGTGCGGCAGAGGCAATGCGGCGCGGAATACTCAGAGAGGAACAGGTGGTCGGCGCTTCCATTATGCTGACTGTCATGGGCGGTCTTTGCGCGGTGTTGCTGTCAATGCTGGCGGGTAGCTCGATCCTGCTCATTGCCGCAGCGGCTGTAATTTGCGGGTATGCACTAAATTTCCCGCGCGGCGGCACATTCCGCTTCGGTGCCGGCGAGTTGCTGGCGGCCGGATGCTGCAGTCTGTTTCCGCTGCTGGCCGTCTATAATCTGCAGACTTTATCTATTGCTCTGCCGCCGTTTGCAGCGGCGCTGCCGTTGGGCATGCTTTCGGCAGCGCTGATCATAATCGAACAGATGCGCCGTCCGCGGGAGTTGCCGGCGCAAGGCGCATTAGTAAGAAAACTGGGGACCCAAAACACCGCACGGGTGGTTTCAGCGCTTTTGCTGCTATGGCCCGTGTTTGTTACGGGAATGCTGCTGGCAGGCACGCTCCCCCCGCAGACCGGATTATGTGCTCTAGCGGTTGTCCCTGCCGGAGCGGCGGCAATTGTATGCCTGCGAAAGCATTCCAGCCCGTTGGGATTGGAAACCGGCCTGGCGCTGGCCTTTATCGCGCATGTGCTGGCCGGTATGGCTATCGCGGCCGGACTGCTGATGGTTGGCCGCGGACTGGAGCCTGTATGGTAAATCACGGCGAAACACCTCCGGCCGTTGGGGACAGCGACGAAGACTTGATGAAACAGGTCAGCCGCGGCAGCCGGCCGGCCTTTGACGAATTAATGCAGCGCTATCAACAACCGCTTTTGAACTTTTTCCAGCGCATGGGCGTTATACATGATGCAGAGGACATGGTTCAGGATAGCTTTATAAAGCTTTACCAGTCCCGCAAAAGATATAAGCCGACAGCAAGTTTTAAAACTTTTCTGTATACAATCGCCCGCCGGGTGAGCATCGACCGGCATCGCAAGAAAGCGCGGCGGCCGGAAGTTGAATATGATGACGCGCTTGAAACACCACATGATTTTTCACGCAGTCCGGCCGGCGTGGCCGCGGACAGGATTGATGTTGCGGAAGCCATGCTGAAACTGCCGGAAACTATGCGCTCAGTTGTAATCTTGAGCGTAATGGAAGGATTGACCATGAATGAAACCGGCGCGGTGCTGGGAATTCCGGAGGGAACGGTAAAATCAAGACTGTTCCATGCACTAAAGCGGCTCAGGGAAGCCATTACGAATGCTCCGCAAGCCGGGTTGGAATAATTATGAAGACTGAAGAATGCTCTAGATTTCATGAAATTACGCCTTATCTGCTTGGTGAAGGCAGTGCGGCGTACCGTGCTGAAATCGCCATGCATATTGAACAGTGCGCTGCCTGCCGGTCTTTTCACGACAATCACATCGGGCTTATCAATCAATTGCGGACATGCAGCACAACCCCGGCAGCAAACGTCCGATCCGCCGTTTTTGAAAAACTCGACCGCCGTAATTCAATACCCTTTCTACATCCGTGGTGGCTGCGCGCAGCCGCGGTGCTCATTGCGGCAGCAGGCATTACTTTAATGCTGCGGCAGGGGCAACACACACCGGCAACCGTCTCCACCGCCGACCGCCAGCTACAGTCATCGCTTGAGTGGCTGGCCGCCAATCAACATCACGACGGCTCATGGTCGCCATCAGACTGGAACGGTCGCGAATCTTTCAAGATTGGACTGACCGCCGCCGCCATGCTTGGCTTTGTTGAAGCCGGCCTTGAAAACCAATTTCAACAGCAGTGCGGCAATACTGCCGGATTTTTGCTGAAGCAGCAGGCCGCGGACGGTTCATTTGGTGAAGAAAACGAAGTGCGGATGTACAATCATGCGCTCGCAACCTACGCCCTTTTGCGGTATGCCGGATTTCCTGATGACGGGCCCGTGCGCACGGCTCTCGAGCGTGCACTGTCTTTTATAACTGAAAACCAGGACGCTTTCGGCGGCTGGGGCTACGTTGCCAAGGGACGCACCACCCAGCCGAATTCCGCCATCACTCTGTGGCAATTACAGGTATTGCATGCCGCCCGGCAGGCCGGATGGCATGACGCCCGCGGCAGCTATAACCGTGGACTGCTTTGGCTCGAAAATGTTCTTGATCATGACGGCCGTCCCGGATACCGCTATACCGGAGATAATGAAGGAGCCTCCCCGACCTTAACCGCCGCTGCGGCATTGTGCATCTTCCAGTCAATGTCAAGTATGCCGGATGCAACGCAACTGCCCGATAACACCATCACTCTGGTTGAGAATCTCCTCAGCACGGAAGGCCGTATCCACGATCTTTATGAAAGCTTCTGGCTGGCTAAAAACCTGCCGGTTATCCCGGAAAACAAACGTGCCGAAAATTGCAGCCGCATGCAGCAGCGCCTGAGTCCGCTTTATGTAGAACACGGAGAGTACGCCGGAAGCTGGAATCCGGATTCACGCTGGGGTAATATCGGCGGCCGGTTGTATTCAACAGTCTTCGGAATATTGACACTGAGCGAAAGCCGGCGGCACGATTCTGCTTTTATTGCCGGAATCTAAACGCTATCATTTCCGCATTAATTCTAATTACTAGAAGGTAGTGTTTTTATTCCATGAAAAAACCGATTTCACGAACTTCGCTTGATCTCGGCATTTCGCTGCTGATCGCATTACTGGTCGTTATTCTGAATCTGGCATATAACTTCAGCCGCCCGCTGCGGGCACGGCTGACTTCGCCGGATGGTTTCCCCTATGTTGAATTAACCGTAAACCTGCTGTTCTGCTGGCTGGGCGGCATGCTGTGGCTGGCTTTTCACCGCTGGAGGATCGAATACCGCAAGCGGATTGAACTGGATGACCTGATCAGCAGCATCAGCCCGGATGCCCTGCTGGAAATCGACGCCGATGACAAAATCCTGATGGGTAATCGTTCTGTAGAACGCTTGTTCGGCTATAAACCGGAAGAACTGACCGGGCACGGCACGGAGGGGCTGTATACCGGTTATGTACCGCGCGGGCGCCCCGGACCAGGTTTGATATATGAGTCCCTGACAAGAGATGGCTTCAGTATCGGCGAAGCTCAGGGGCACTGCCGGGATGGAAAGCAAATACCGCTGGAAGTTATTGCCGGCAGACTCTCACGGCATGGCTGTGCCGTTGTTCTGCTGCGCGACATTTCTGAGCGCGTCATGCATGAACATGAACGCGTAAAACAACTTGAATATATCGAATTACGCAAGAAAGTTGATTCTCTAAGCAGCTTTGCCGCCGGGCTGGCACATGAGTTTAATAACCTGCTGATGGGAATTTCAGGAAACACGGAACTGGCGCTGATGGATATGGAACATTCGCATCCGGTTTCCGACAACCTGCGCACAATTCAAGGCATCACCCGGCGCGCGGCAGGTCTCTGCCGTTTTCTGATGACCTCGGCCGGCAGTGGCAGCAGACCTTTTAAGACCATCAAAATCTGCGAACTGGTCAAAAAAGCCGCGCCGGCGATTGCCGCCGGACTGCGCGCCAACATCGCCCTGCAAACAGACGTTGACCCGGTTTGCAAACCGATCCGCGGTGACAGCGAAGAGATCCGCGAGATGTTGCAAAGGCTCGTTGATAATGCCGCGGAAGCCATCAAGGATAAAAACGGCGTGATCGTCATAAGCTGTTCCACCAAACACTATTCGCGGGAACAATTACAGGACAACTATCTGCACGATACCTGCCCGGCGGGAGAATATGCCTGCATCGAAGTCACCGATAACGGATGCGGCATGGATAAGATTGAACAGACCAGGTTGTTTGAGCCTTTCAGCCCCTACCTTAGTCAGGGACGCGGACTTGGCTTGTTTATGGTGCTGGGTGTCGTTAGAAGCCATGGCGGCTGTTTGATGGTTGAAAGCCGCCGCCGGCAAGGTACAACCTTCCGTATTCTGCTGCCGGCTTTTGACCAGTCGGATCTGCTGAAAAACAGTGAGAAAACTTTCCGTAAAGCGCATCGCGGGGCGGTGCTGGTTGTTGATGACGAGCAGATTGTCTGTTCTGTGGCCGTCGAGATTCTAAACCGGATGGGATTCAATACATATAAAGCCAATACCGGTCAGGACGCGTTGCAGATTTTTAAGAAGCATCAGGAAGAAATTAAGCTGGTTTTGCTTGATTTGACAATGCCGGAAATGAGCGGAGATATTATCTGCGAAAAGCTGCGCGCCGAATCAACCAGTGTAAAAATACTGCTTTGCAGCGGATATCCCGAAGAAGAAGTTCAGGATCAATTCGGCAATCTGGCCACCGACGGGTTTTTACAGAAACCATATACGGTCCGCACCCTGAACGCCTCCATCAAAGAACTGCTGCCGCCTGACCCGCGCGCCGTTTAGTTTTCCGGTTCATTCCGGCAGATCGGCCAAGGCGATGCGCTGGCTTTCCGGATCCACCAGAAATGACAGACAATCAGAAAGCTCACGGCCGTATTCCGTATCAAGTCCGGCATGTACAAGCTGCTTGGCTACAATCACCAGACCGCCCTCACCAACCTCGGCCGTACGTGCATCAGAAAAACGTTCAGCCGGCCCGTCCGCCAGCAACCGGCGTAAAATCGCCATCAGACTTGCGTTTTCTACCACATAGTAAGGTAAAAGCGTTTCCAAATGATCGGCCAGCCCGGTCTTCACCGCCAAAAGCTTCTGCTCAGCAACGTGCTCAGTACCCTTCTCAAACAACCCGCGGCCGCGCAATAGCGCCAAAGCCACCAATCCCAGACTGAAAAGGTCTGATTGCGGAGTCCCCGGCTCACGGCGATGGGTCTCCGGGGCCATATATAATGGTGAACCCAGCAGAAAGCTTAAACTCTCGCCGTTCATTACCGCACGCCCGAAATCAATCACCTTAACCGACCCCAGCCGGTCAACCATGATATTTTCCGGCTTTACGTCATAATGCAGAAAGTTGGCATGATGCAGACGTTCAAGCCCCCGCAAAACCTCGCGCAGAATGTAGACAACCATCCCCGGCTGCAGCCGCCAGATTCCGTCATGGTTCCGGAAAATCGTTTCAGAAAACCGCCGCCAGGCATGCCGGCCGCAACGTTCACGCAACAAATGAATGTTTTCATCCATCAGTAACCGGGCAAGATCCAGACCGTCGATCGCCTCCATTTGCACATAGCCGATGCCATAGGTTTCTTCAAAGGAATAGCGCGACACCATATTAGGGCTCTGTACTTTTTGCAGGCGCGACACCTGAAAAGCAATCCGCCCCATATCAGTCCAGTATTCCTCGGACGAACGGTACAGGCTTGGATCATACAGCTTTAATGCATATTCTGTAAGGCATCCGCGCGCGCCCTGACGCTGGGCAAGAAAAACATGCCCCTGCCGGCCACAGCCAAGCTCACGGACGAAATGGTACGGCACCGGATAATGAATAACCCCGTTCCGCAGCAACGCTGCATAATTTCTGATCAAAGCCTCACGGTTTATTCCGGGCTCCGTCAAACCATTTCCGCCGCGAGGCACAGCTCCGGTCAAATCAATTATCTCTGTCGATTTTCTCATTTAATGTATTCCGGTTAATAATCACGCGCAAAGACTGAATGACGACAGGCTCAAGGTCAATGGAAATTATCGATTGTTCTTCCCCGTCCAGCGACTTTATTCAGAGCGGCTGATGATTCTCAGCCAGTCAGCGGCGGTGCGGGAATAGGGGCTGTCCGGCAGCTGCGCAATAACATCTTCAAGTGCGCTGCGGTTGGCACGCACTTTTGCAACCCATGCATCTACCGGCTGCTGAGGATCGTTGATTTCACGGAACCCCGGAGAAAAGGTCACAGTTTTAACCCCGGGCGGAATACCTTCAACCCCGGCTGCCACCAATATCCCGTAATAACCGGGAGTAAAGTGCATGACCAAGCCGGGTTCGATAAGCTCCTCGTTGACCCATAAACTCGCCCCCGTGCTGCGGCCGTGATATACCTTGAATACCGGATGAGCAACATATACCACGGTATAGTAATAACCCAGCCGCCGCGGTTGACGACCCAGCGCCCCGTAAATATCCAGCACCCCGGTCGGCATAAAGACGGTTTCCGTTCCGTCAAAAACCCGCGCCTTCCCTCGTAGCATAACAAATTGATCGTCCAGAGGTGCAAACGTGCTTTCGATGCCACCATGCTTCAAAACTGTTCCGGGGGCAATGTAGCCGTTCTGCAATCCACGGCGCAGCCGACCGTTGAGATCCTCCTGCTCGCGCACCAGCGGAAATGGTCCGGCAAACAGCCATTTTCCCGGCAGCACACGGTTACGCAGAACCGCCACCGGCACGTCAGACGGCGGATGCTTTTCAATCGGTTTCAAGGTAATTGTCTCGCGCGGCAGCGGCCGGCGGTCGATCTCTTCAACGATCAGAGTATGTGCGGCCTGCTCTGCTGCATAGCGCCGTCCGGCCTCATCCTTAACGGCAAAGCATAATACCCCGCCGGGCGTGTTTAGATAAAGCCGGTCACCATCCAACACGGGCGTTGCGCGTGTACGCGGGATGACATTCCGACTGACCATCTGCGGCACACTGCCCTGCCGCACAACCGCCATTTGCGGAGTGTCACCGCGCTGCCCCGGCACCGTTTGACCGGTGTCGGTAAAAAACAGGTATCCGCCGCCGGCTGCCGCGGCGGCCGCATGGGAAGCTTCCTCCAACGCTGGTGCCAGACGACCAACATGATTGCCGCTGTCCTGATCGTATACATGCACACTGGTCCATGGCACCGGATGATGCCCCGAATGCTCGGGAGTCACGCGCATCAGATAAATCAACCCGTCGCCCGGCATTACAGAGTGGCCGATCACGCCGCCCAATGCAGCACTGCCGCGTCCCCCCACTGCCCAGCGGGTCCGGTTACGAAAACCACCGGCCGCATCCAGCCAGGTGTCCACCGCCGCCTGCGCCGGACCAAGATAAACAGTATTTCCATCTATCAGCGGCAGGTCACGCCGCGGAGCCATTTCCCCGTCTAATTCCGACAACAAGCGCGCAACATGATTGCCGGTTGCGGCTTCAAGCACCATCGCGCTGCCGGTAACAATGAAATATTGCGGCGCAGTACCCTTCAGCAATGGGAGCAGGGCCATTCCACCACCGGCTTCCGGCAGCCCCGCACTCTGCCAGACCCGCTGACCGGTTTTGAAGTCATAAGCCGTTACGCCGTGTTCGGTCCGGCGGCCGGCATCATCACTGACCTGACAGTCATTCATCAATACTATCAGTGCCGGCTGCCCGTCCGCTCCCGGAACTGCCAGCGGCGCGTAAGACAACACGCTGTTGGCAAATCCGGCATCAGCACGCCACAGCAGGCTGCCCGCATGATTATAGCATGCCAGCGCACCATTGCTGTAGTGCGCCAGTACATGCCGGTCGGTAACCAGCGGAGCGGCTTCGAGTGCGACGGCCCCGCCGCTGCCGTCATCAGACGCACGCCACTTGATTTTCCCGGTCAGCTTCTCAAAGCATATCAGCCCGCCCGGCCCGGCACTGACAAACAGCTTATCTTCCCATACCACCGGATCGGCATTGGACCCCCCCGCCGCACTGCGCCAAAGAACATTGATATTCTGTTCGATATTCCACGCCAGCGGCGGATTTGTGTCAGGAAAGACGGCGGATCCGTCTCCGCGCGCACCGCGTCCGGCATTGACCTGCGGGGCTGTCGCAGGCTTTCCACCAGGCCGCGGTTCTCCCGCCGTACATAAATACAGCTCAAACCGCGCCCGCGCTTGCGCAGCACGGGCGACCGACCAGCCTTTACCGTAACCGGGGAAATATGAAATGGATTCACCGGTCTGAACAACGAGCGTGTTTTTACCGCGCTGTAAAGGAATCTGAAACACTGCATATTGATTACCGGTATAATAATCTCCGGACACCCAGCGCAAAACCCCGTTAACCCACAGGCGGCCATAGGGACTTCCGTGCGCCGGAAAACGCAGTGCTATCCATGCTTCGCGCGCCTGACTGCTCTTCATTTCAGTCCGTGCATACCAGTGGTAGGCGCGCGATGACTCTTCAACAATCATCTTGCGTTCCTCGTCATCTTGCGTCTCGGCAAGATGGTCGCCATACGTAGAGAGCCGGCGCGCCCTGACCCACAGTTTGTCCCAATCGGCCCGGTTCAAAGCGGTAAAGACACCACGCTGTTCCGCCGGCGCCCAGTTGGCAACCAGATTGAGCCCGTAATCACGCCAGTTGCCCTCATACGGCAACTCTGTATCAAGCGCAACTTCCGGTGCCCAGGCGGCCGCCTGGGCGGGAAGCGTTTCAGTCACAAACGGGCCGAGCGTCCGCCAGCCTTCAAGATATGACCATTGATCCACCGCCCCCGGCGTATGAGGCAGCGCTTCACCATCTGGCAAGGGCTGCACTTTACCATATGGACCGAACCGCGGATCGGCACTTTCCACAATCCCGCTGAGCACATCATTGTCCGCCTGCATCTCCGCCAGCAGATTGCGCGCCTGTACCGCCAATGCTTCCAGATATGCGTCAACTGCCGGATTGATTTCATCCGCCGGGAGCCTGCGCCAGTCCGGCCGGCCGCAATGCAATGCGCGGCGGGCCACTTCCCACTGCATCGGATAGTGATACCACGCAGCATGCATTGCCAGCAAATCGTGGTAGATCTCGGCACCCAATGCCGCCGCAGCTAATGCTCCGGCATCCGGCAACAGTGCTGTTACCGAGCGTTCCGGCGGTGGCAGACCGGCACTGATCGGCGGAATCACCGCCCCGCCGGTAATGTAACCGCGGCGGACTTCTTCGCGGTCCTCAACCGTGTGTACACCAGTCAGCATCTGCCACACGGTTCCACCGAACCGTCCGGTATACGAACCAAAATCGCCGGTTGCGACATAGGTTCCGTCAATAATCTCACCAAACCGCAGCTCGCCGGTCAGCTCATATTGCATTATCCGCGAACGCCCATCATTCGGCACCCAACTGTCAGCATTATAACGGACCTTGATCCGGCCGCTCAACCGGTCGTTAACGGATTCCAGTTGGCCCTCCAGCGCCTCGTGCAAACCCCGGTTCCAACTGGGGGTTCTGCCATGCGATTCGATAATCCGATCGCCATCATGCCGGATGACAAAATAGGCGTTCTCGCTGCGCTGTATGGTAACTTCCAGCCGGCGCCGCTCCTGCTCAAACTGAATGCCGTCATATAAATTCAGCCGGTATTCACGTGCATTCCCCTGCAGTTCCGCGCGCAAATCAAAGGTCTGCGTCCATGGCTGCAAACGTTCCAGCCCGATGTTCCAACGCAAATACGGACGCGTCCCGGAACTCAAGTGACCGTGCATTGAACTTGTTGAACCCATCTGCCGCAAACGGGCACCGCGTGAAGAGATCAGACTGATGCTTCCTTCCAATTTATTATCATCAAAGAACAGTCTAGAAAGATCGATATCGTGCAGGCGGAAGCGGTCAGCCAAATGTCGATTAAAACCGCCGACTTCCGGTTCGAGCCAACGACCGTTACGGTAACGCAATACCAGGGTGACCAGAGAATATTCAATACCATCGGTACGTATACGCAGGCTGCTGTTACGATATTCTATGGCATTATCCAGCGTTACCGCAAGATCAAGCGCCTTAGCAGAATCACCATCCCGCGCAAAACGGCTTTCCAGCGCCTGCTGCGCGGTGGCGCGTATTTCCTCCAGCTCACGCAGTGGCAGCAATGCCGGAGTGCTGTTGACTGCCGGTGTTATGCACGCCCATAACAGCCCCACACACAAAAGCGGCAGCCGGTATCGAACACAATATTTTGTTTTCATCCACTTTCCCTCATCACGTTGCCGTTTATGACTCCATTGACACAACATAATGCATTTTCCATACCAATGGCGACAAAGAGTTTGCGGCATGCATTACAATCGTTTGCGGCACAGCGGACCGGACTTTATCTGTGCAAATCTTGACTTTCGCCGCTCAATCTGGCATTGTCAAAGGCATTAAATGCCGGAGGAACTATGAAAGATGCATTCAAGAAACTGTGGGATCCGTGGTACATGGAACCCGATCATGTATACAGCAAGGACATCGGCCCTTTGCGTTTGTGGCTTGAACACCGCGGAGACGAGCTGCATGTGGCAGGGCGGATTGATCCGTCAGCCACCGGAGCAGAGGACAGCACACAGGCAGACGGCAAACCGCAGGATATCGAGTGGCGGCGCTGGATTTGCGGGCGCGATAAGGTCCGATTGGTTCTGGAACCGCGGCTGCCTGACCGCGCCATCGTGGTCCGCCCGCTGATGCCGGTAACGGTGCTGCCAAAATGCGAAGTGGAATTCTATGTCAGTGTGCCGATCAGTGTCGCAGTGCGAATGTTTAGCGGCAACAGCAATGACCGGCGTGATATTTGCGAGGAACCCACCGTCAAGCTGTCCAATTCGTGGTTCGGGCTGCCGGTTGAAGGCGAGCTTTGCTACGCACTCAAAACCCGCGCAAGGCGCCGGTTGGATGAATTGCGTTCAGATATAAATCTGGCCATCTGCCCTGTAACAGTGCGCAACAGTAACTCAAAAGAATTGACATTTGAACGCATCTGCCTGCGTATGCAGCATCTCAGCGTCTATGGCGGCGACAACCATCTCTGGACCAACCGGGGCATTATGGATTATCACGGCGAAGATGATATGACAAAAATCACCTTTGAAAGCTCGCCGCCGGCCTGTGACGGAGCCCGGCAGGTGCTGGCCGCGCCGCGTGAGCCGGAAAAGAAAAACCTTATGATGCGGGCGTTCGGCAATTTCAAAACCATGTCAATACTGTAAGGAGCTGTTTATGTCTTTTATTTTTGAATGGATCAGCGCGAATCTGAATACTATCGTACGCGTTGCCGTAATGGCCGCTGCCGGTTTACCCGCCATCGGCATCGCCGCAAAACTGGCGGTTAAGTCCGGCGGAAAACAACTCACCCCGCAGGGAACAATGCTGCTGGGTAAATCAGTACGCTATGGACTTGGCGCCATCTTGACCGTAATGATCTTCAGCGAACTGGGGATCAAACTAACCCCGATCCTGGGCGCGGCCGGCATTGCCGGAGTGGCAATCGGCTTCGCCGCACAAACCAGCCTGTCAAACCTGATCAGCGGAATTTTTCTCATTGCCGAAAAACCCTTCCACGTCGGCGATGCCCTCCAAATCGGTGACACTATGGGGATTGTTCATTCGATCGACCTGCTGTCTCTAAAGCTGCGGACCTTTGATAACCGTTTTATCAGAATTCCCAACGAAAACCTGATCAAAAACCAGTTCACCAATGTGACACGTTTCCCGATCCGGCGCTTTGATATCGATGTCGGGGTGGCTTATAAAGAGGATATTGACCACGTCATCCGCGTGCTGGCCGACATTGCCGACAAAAACCCGTTCTGCCTCGATGAGCCCGCTCCGCTGATTCTCTTCAAAGGCTTTGGTGATTCAGCACTCGATTTTCTGCTGGGGGTTTGGTTTGAAAAATCGGATATGCTGAATCTGCGCAATACCATTATGAAGGAAATCAAACGGCGGTTTGACGAAGAGGGCATCGAGATACCCTTCCCGCACCGCACACTGTATACCGGAGCAATCACCGACCCGTTCCCCATCCGGCTGGTCAAGGACAGCAAGGACTAACTTACATAGCTGCGGATTTCTTCGAGCGTGCGGCGGTTTTTGCGTTCCGGCGGCGGGGTTTCCGGATATCCCAGTGCCAGCATAGTGTCGATGTGCGTCTTTGCCGGCAAACCAAGCTCACGGACGACCGCGCGCTCATTAAACCAGCCCAGCCAGCAACTGCCCAGTCCGAGTTCCGCTGCGCAAAGTGTCAGGTGATCACAGGCAATACCGATATCAATAAGACTGAACTGCACTCCGCGCATTGTGCCGCCCAGCCGGGCCGCATAGCCGGAACGTTCAGTAACAACCGCTATCAATACCGGTGCCTTGCGCGCAAAAGAATTCATGCTGTAAATTCCGGAAAATGCCGCGGCACCCAGCCGCTCACAAATAGCCGGACTGTCGGCAACATAAAACGACCACGGTTGCGAATTACAGGCGGATGGCGCAAGCCGGGCGGCTTCAAGGCACTGATCAATCAAACCGCGCGCTACCTTTTCAGACCGGAATTTACGCGCACTGTAACGTCTTGCAGCCAGCTCAGGAAATGACATATAAGCTCCCCGTTCTCATTCTTTCGTCAAATTGAATGTACGCATCCCTTTCACATAGCCTGTTCCCGGTTTGGATTTAACGCCACCCGTCTGCGCCATCTTGCGTGCAGCTTTCTTTTCAGGCGGTTCCTCCATACCAAGTTTCTGACGCAGTTCGGACATCTGTGCTTTCAAAACCACCACCCACGCCAGCAGCATCAGACAAACCAGACAAAGAATCGGCTCGTTCATAATGCTTTACAATAAATGACCCGACGCCCCGCGTCAAGCCCACGGCAAACGGACATTTGCATTCTGCGGCGAAGTATGTTTTTATTATACAACAACCGGAGGAGTCAGCATGCTGGAATTACTGAATCTGTCGCAGCGGGTAAAGAAAACTGAATATAAAAAAGAAAAAGATGCCCTTGAACTGAAACTGGCCGAATTACAGCGGACCGCACACGAACGCGGCATTCCGCTGCTGATTATATTCGAAGGCTGGGACGCCGCCGGCAAAGGTACACTGATCAATGAAT
Organism: PVC group bacterium; assembly: GCA_003565095.1. GTDB lineage: Bacteria > Verrucomicrobiota > Kiritimatiellia > UBA8416 > PXDI01 > PXDI01. Next base: position 17,058 of record PXDI01000193.1, read on the forward strand.
TAATCCTTCCGCTGGATCCGCGCGGCTTTAAAGTCCACAGCTCCCTGCGCCCAACCGCCGAAGAACAGCTCTATCCCTTTTTATGGCGCTTTTGGAACCGCATCCCCCAATACGGGCAGATCGCGGTGCTCGACCGGAGCTGGTACTGCCGCCTGCTGGATGAACGCATTGAACAGAAAACCAAGAAAAGCGTTGTCGATCAGACCTTCCGTGATGTCACCGCTTTTGAACGCCAGCTCAGCGATGACGGCGCAATCATCATCAAGTTCTTTCTGCACATCAGCCGGGATGAACAAAAGAAGCGCTTTAAAAAATTGATGAAGGATCCCTCTACCGCCTGGCGGGTTACCGAAGATGACCGGCGGCGGCACCGCCGCTATAAAAGCTACTTCAAAGCAATTGAAGATATGCTGGCGGCTTCCGATACCGGGTTTGCACCGTGGACCGTTGTCGAAGCGCATGACCGGCGCTTCGCTACTCTCAAGATTTTCCGGACTGTCATCGAGCGCATTGAACGTAAACTGACGCAGAAACCGGCAAAACCCGGGACAGTGCCGGAAAACAACAGCCTGGGCGCCGCACCGGCCTCCATTATCTCACGCCTTGATCTTTCACAAACTATGGAACGCGCTAAGTACCGCCGGCAACTGAAGGCCAAGCAGAAACATTTACGTGAACTGGAACACAAACTTTATATGCAGCGCATTCCATTGATAATTGTATACGAGGGTTGCGATGCCGCCGGTAAGGGCGGCAATATCCGCCGAATGACCGCCAATCTCGATCCGCGCGGATATGAAGTGGTGCCGATTGCCGCACCGAATGACATCGAAAAACGCCATCATTACCTCTGGCGGTTCTGGACACGCATGCCGAAGGCCGGACATATCACCGTATTCGACCGCTCATGGTATGGCAGAGTAATGGTCGAACGCGTGGAAGGCTTCTGCTCTACCGCGGAGTGGCGCCGCGCATATCGCGAAATCAACGAAATGGAGGCGCATCTGGCACATTTCGGCGCCGCCATTGTCAAATTCTGGCTGCAGATTGATCAAAAAGAGCAGTTGAAACGCTTCAAAGCGCGGCAGCGCCTGAAACATAAACAATGGAAAATTACCGACGAAGACTGGCGTAACCGCGAGAAATGGGACGACTATGAGCATGCGGTCGAGGAAATGCTGCTGCGTACCAGCACCCCGCATGCACCATGGACAATCGTCGAGTCCAACTGCAAATGGTTTGCGCGCATCAAAGCACTCGATACCGTCATCCATGCCATCGAGACACATCTTTGAGAGCTTTTTTGATCCTTGCAAAACCGGCCCCGGGATTGTTACCGTACTGCGTATTTGCCGGAAGGATAATTTATGATCAAACAGGAAAAACTTGAGACGTGGAGCGCCGCTAAATCGGCCGAGCTGTACGGAGTGCGTGAATGGAGTAAAGGCTACTTCGACATCTCCGGCAACGGAGAAGTTGTTGTGAACTTTCCGCATAACGGCAGCGTGGAACCGGTCAGTCTGGCGGGGATTGCGCGCGGATTGAAAGAGCGCGGACTCAGCATGCCGGTGCTGCTGCGCTTTGAACACCTGCTCGATTCACGCCTGAGCCTGATCAACGACGCCTTCAATAAGGCCATCAGTGAAGCCGGATACCAGGGCGTTTATCGCGGCGTCTATCCGATCAAGGTCAACCAGCAGCAACAGGTTGTGGAGGAAGTAACCCGTGCCGGACGCAAATATCACCACGGTCTTGAGGCCGGCAGCAAAGCCGAACTGATCGCCGCCCTGGCTTACCTGCACGATTCCGAGGCCTATATCGTCTGCAACGGTTACAAAGATGAAGAGTTTGTCGACCTGGCGCTGTTTGCCCTGAAAATGGGACTGCAAACCATCCTCGTGCTGGAAACACCGGGCGAACTTGAATTGATTATGCAGCGTGCCGCAATGCTGAAGGTGCGTCCGCGCATCGGTGTGCGGGTCAAACTCTCCTCACGCGCCGGCGGCAAGTGGACCGACTCCGGCGGCGATCGCAGTGTTTTCGGACTGAATCCCGCACAGGTAATCGATATCGTGGATGCATTACGTGAGAACGATATGCTGGACTGTCTGCATATGCTGCACTATCACCTCGGATCACAGATACCAAATATTACCAGTATCCGCGGAGCCATTGCCGAAGCCGCACGCTTTTATGTTGAACTGGTCCGCGAAGGCGCCCGGATGGGCCTGCTGGATATCGGCGGCGGACTGGCGGTCGATTACGACGGATCGCACACCAACTTCGCCAGCAGCAGCAATTATGATCTCGAAGAATACTGTGCCGACGTTATAGAAGGCATCATGACAGTAACCGATTCCGCGGAAATTGCCCATCCGGTTATCATCAGCGAATCCGGCCGCGCATTGATCTCCTACTACTCGGTGCTGCTTTTTGATATTCTGGATGTCAGCCGCTACGAATCGCACGGCCTGCCGGCGAAACTGCCGGATGACGCCCCCGCCGCTTTGCACAATCTGCTGGAGGCCGCCGGCGCAATCAGTATCAAAAACGCCCTCGAAAGCTATCATGACGCCGTATACTATCGTGACGAAATCCGTTCGGCCTTCGCACATGGGGATGTTTCCCTGCGACATCGCGCCGTCGGTGAGCAGATCTTCTGGCACATCCTGATGCGCCTCTCGCGCATGACAACCGACATGAAATACGTCCCGGAAGAACTGCAGGGACTGCGGGACCTGCTGGCGGATATCTATTACGGTAATTTTTCGGTCTTCCAGTCTCTGCCGGATGCGTGGGCCATCGAACAGCTCTTCCCGATAATGCCGGTGCACCGGCTCAATGAAGCTCCAACACGTTTGGCCACCCTTGCCGACATCACCTGCGACTGCGACGGCAAAATCGACCGCTTTATCGATCTGCATGATGTTAAACATGCCCTGCCGCTGCACGAGGTTCGCGATGACGAGGACTATATCCTGGGCGTTTTTCTGGTTGGCGCCTATCAGGAAACACTCGGCGACCTGCATAACCTGTTCGGCGACACCCATGTTGTCAGCATTCATCTTGATGAAGACGGCAATGTGGCATTTTCACGCGAAATCGAGGGCGATACAGTTGAAGACGTTCTCAACTATGTCGAGTATAACTGCAAGGAAATGATTGAGCGCCTGCGCTCGCTGGCTGAAAGCGCGGTGCGGCAGGGCAGAATCTCCGCCACGGAACGCCGCTTTATCGTCGATGCCTATTCCAACGGTTTGCGCGGTTACACCTATTTTGAAGCATGAGTAGGATGCATAGTTGCTGTCAAAAGTTGAATGAAAAGTAGTGAAAACGGTATGTGAGTATGTGGGGGTATTGGATGAGCGTAGTGCGAAAATTCAGTGTATCTAATGCAGTCAGGTTAGAGAAGATGAGGCCGAATACGAACTCCCAATCTCCCATACCCACGCACTCCCATACTCCCACACTCACACACCCACACACAAACACAGGGGAAAACAACCAATTCGCTCCAAATATTTTATGAAACGACAATTTGCCCCAAGACTGGGGCGCAATTCTTGACAAAATGGCTACATAACAGCGGAGCAACAAAATGAGCAGAGTATTGATTATCGGAGCCGGAGGTGTCGCAAGGGTGGTTGCCCACAAATGCGCCCAGGTCCCGGAGGTTTTCGCGGAAATCTGTATTGCCAGTCGCACCGAAGGGAAATGCAAGGCGATTGCCGCCGAACTGCCGCGGCCGGTGCGCACCGCACAAGTGGATGCGGACAACACAGCCGAAATGGTAAAATTAATCAAGACCGAAAAGCCTGATCTGGTGCTGAATGTCGCCCTGCCCTACCAGGACCTTGCCATCATGGATGCCTGCCTGGAAACCGGCGTGGACTATCTTGACACCGCCAATTATGAGCCGCCCGATAACGCCAAATTTGAGTACAAATGGCAATGGGCCTATCAGGACCGCTTCAAAAATGCCGGACGGATGGCGCTGCTGGGTTCGGGTTTTGACCCCGGTGTCACCAATGTCTTCTGCGCTTATGCGCTGAAACACCATTTTGACCAGATCGATACGGTTGATATCATTGACTGTAATGCCGGCGATCACGGCCTGCCTTTCGCCACAAACTTCAACCCCGAAATCAATATCCGTGAAGTTACCGCCAAAGGCCGCTATTACCACGATGGCCAGTGGGTGGAAACCGAACCGCTCTCAGAGCATAAACCATTCGATTTCCCCGCCGGTATCGGCGAACGCGAAATCTATCTGATGTATCATGAGGAACTCGAATCACTCTCGAAAAATATCCCCGGCGTAAAAACCATGCGCTTCTGGATGACTTTTTCGCAGAATTACCTGACACATCTGCGGGTGCTGGAAAACGTCGGAATGACCGGCATTGAACCGGTCGAGTTTCAGGGACAGAAAATTATTCCGCTGCAGTTCCTCAAAGCGCTGCTGCCCGATCCGGCCTCACTGGCGGCGCGCACGAAAGGCAAAACCTGCATCGGCTGCCTGATAAACGGAACCTGGCAGGGCAAGCCGCGGCGCTATTTTGTCTATAACGTCTGTGTGCATGAGGAATGTTACAAAGAATGCAATTCACAAGCCATTTCATATACAACCGGGGTGCCGGCAATGATCGGCGCCAAAATGATGCTGACCGGCAAATGGCGCGGAACCGGCGTTTTTAACATGGAGCAGCTTGATCCCGATCCGTTTATGGAAGCGCTGAATAAACATGGCCTGCCATGGCATGAGCAGTTTGATTGATTACCGTACTTGCAGCCGATTCCCGGCGGGAAATGCGAGTTAATCGATCTGTGAAAGCACTGCGGCGGAGCGGCGGCCTTCGATGCTTGCCGGCGCAAGTTTTACCGCCTGCTCGAATCTCGAACGATGGCGCGTGACAAACCGCAGCCATTCTTTTTCCGCAGCAGCCGGGTCGTCCGAGTACCAGAAACGCGGCGCGATCTCAAACGCGGTATCCAAGTCGGGCGCCTTGTCGAAATTCAGTTCAATCAACAGAACAACAGTTCCTTCCTTGATATTGATACGATCACCTTCGGAGCGCTGAATATTATTAACCCAGGCTTTCGCGCCGGGAATGCCCAGTTCAAAAAGCACAGTGCGGTCAGCGTCATTTCTATATTCCGCATAAAGATAATAGGTTTCTCCGGCTTCAGGAGTGACGACACGCAGAAAATCCACGACGCGCTGCCGCTGGCGGTCGATCAAGGTATAACTGTCATTGCAGACAATCCAGTTATGAGCATTAACCCCGGGGAAGTTTTTTTTGTTCAAACGCGTCAGTTCCCAGCCGCTTCCGGCGGCCTGATTGGCATCTTCGCTCCAGCGTTCCTTTTCGAGATACTCTTTTTGCAAGGCCCGTGCTCCTCCTGCGGAAAGCGGGCCGGCCAGATACCAGATTGAGGGTGCCATACCGTCATTCATAAAGGTTCTGATGTCATTACGCCTCCCGCGTGACGGCGCGCCGAACCCGGCCGGCCCGCCGTCAAGGGGCGCGGATGCCTTCGGGCGGCGTGCCGCAATCTGATCGAGGAGAGTTTCGGCAACATGCCGCGCTTCGTAAACCCGTCCGTCAACGCCGCTGTAATCCACGCACCACACACCTTGATAACCACGCATATATAAACGGTTGTTATCCATTACCGGCGCGGAATACGACCGCTCGACCGCATTCAAGGCCAGCAGATCACCTTCTTCACCGCGTTCAACAACCGCCAGCGTCATCGGCTGTTTGTTACCCGCGCTATTGAAAAGATTGTCGCCGCTGTAAAAATATACATAGTCCCTTGACACACCCGGCATTGACCAGGAATTGCCGCCTTTGCGGAATAACGGCAGCCACGCAAGTTCTCCGCCGTTTTCCTTATTAAGACGACGCAGCCCGCACCAAATTTCAGCCGCGCCGTTTCTCATGCCGCCGCCGCCATAAAGATAAATAATGCCATCAGCTACAGCACCCATACCGTATGAAACCTTGGTTCCGCCGCGACGCCAAAGCGGACGGAAACCGATAGTATCACGGTCCTGCATTGTCAGCCGGAAGGCCGACAGCGGCGGACTTGAAAAAAACAGAGTATCACCATGCCCGGCAACTCCGGTAGTGCCGCAAGTCGCCCCGATGGTTTCAACCAGCATGACGCCGTCATCCATGCGGATTATACTGCCGCGGCTTGAAACCACAACCGCCATACTCTCTCGACCATCAGTCAGACGCAGCGCATTGGGCGTACTCCAACCCCCATCAGTCGCCCGGCATGGCGTAGACCATAACTCGCGGCCGGTTTCAGCGTCAAAAGCCACCATCTGCCACTCCGTTGCACGGCTTTCCCCTTTGCGGCGATTCAAATGCATAATTATCCTGCCGTCAACCAGCAGCGGAGATGAAATGGTCCTGGAACCACCGCCCTGTCCGCCATGCGCAACAACATACTTGCGATTCCCGTCCATATCAAAACATGCCAACCCGCCCCAGCCCGATTTGACCCAGACGTGCTTTCCGTCAGAAACCGGGGTGGAAAACTGATAGCCGTCATAATCCTGCCAATAACCGTCAAGGCCCCGCACACCAAGATGCCGGGTCAAAAAGCGTATCAGGTCTCTGTAGGCATTATTATGCTCTTCTCTTACCGCTACAGCCGCCTGCCCTTCGGGGCTTTCCGCAATAGCGGCTTCCTCCAGTTTATCTATCTGCTCAATCACCCTGGTAAGCTCTTCCTGCACGGATTCAGGATCGGGATCGGCTGCGAGCTCCTCATGCCTGAGCCGCAAGGCCTCCAGCTCGGGAGTAAGCGGAACGTTTACAACAGCGCTGTCCGCATCCCGTTCCTCCCAGTAATAGAGGTGTGACCTCTCGCGCCAGCGGTCCGGTTTCAAGAGGTGCGCGGGAATGGCATTGCGCTGCTGTAATGTTGTCCACCATTTGTCATACAGCGCCTGGCCTTCATTGCGTGCGTCTTCCGGCAATGTGTCTATCGCATTACAAGCCGCCTCCCACAGAATCCTGCCGTCATCTCTGGACAGAGCGTACAACCGGTCATATTCGGTCATCACAAACACCCGGTCACCGGCTGGTACCGGAGAAGAGTTGCTCCAGAAAGGCAGCGCTGTATACCAGGCTATATTTTTACGCTGTTTGATATTCCAGGCAATTGGCGGTTGTGTGTTATAAATCCCGCTGCGATCCCCCTGAAACCCCAGGCCGGTGACGGCCGGAGCTAAATCCCGGTGGGCGGCGGCCACCGCGCTCCGGTGAGCTTCAGCTTTTTGCGGGTCTTGCGGACGGCCCGCGGTGCATAACCGCAGCCAGAAGTACTGCCCGGCATTGCCGGCTTCAAACCTGACCCGCAAACGGTTTACCCCCTTGCGGAACGGCAGACGCACCAGGGTGGCGTTTTCAGCGCGGTGATCCGGCGGACTCGATTGCCCGATCGGTGTCCAGCTCCGCCGCCATTCATCCGGCCCGGCCCAGATAAGTTCATCGTTAAGCCACAGCATCCCGCGGGCATATACGCCCAGCGCCGCCCACAGTTCAACATCATCCACGGCAGTAACTTCAGTCTCAGCCAGATATACCGCCAGATCCATACCGGTAACCTGATGCGTTCCGCCGCCGCCGGAAGTATGCCCCGGAGGAACATGCTGCTCTCCGTAATAAGGATTGCGCACAGCAATATAACGCGGGGTAACGCCGCCGAAGGTATTATAAGCCTTTACGGCATTCCATTCAATAATACCGGGGCCTCTATACATCGCGTTACCGCGGGCGTTTCTGAAGCTGTAAGCTTCAAACTTGTCTTCCGCCCCGACCACAAGCGCCGGCAGCCCCGGCGTCAACGCAGACCATATCAGATCAACCTTATCCAGCGGATTGTTCAAGCGCCTGACATATTCCTCCCAGTTACACACCGGGAAAGGACCCAGCAGGCGCCATTCCGTCAAAGGTGCCCAGTTCTGCACTCCGGCCATTCCGGCATCGACCGGCAGAATATATCCCCGCTTTTTATCATGTACAAGCGGCGTGCGGGTTTCATACCATGGATGAAACATTGTGTCATCGGACATAATCACGGGCATGGCCGCAAAACTCCCGGAGCGTCCACGCGCTTCATGTTGTTTTACCAGTTTTAAAAGCTTTGCGGTACGTTCGCGTATTTTCTCAAGCGACTTTAACGCCTTGCCTGTATCGGGATTACTTTCTAAATTATCCGTGCGCGAGCGTGCCGCGCCGGTGCCCGGCAGCCCCAAATCAACTGAATCAAACATAGCATCAAGCGAAGGCCCGGTCTCCAGCTCCTTTTCCAACACCTCCGTCGGCGGATCAAACGACATATAAACTGCATGCTGTGCAAGTGTCTGACGGACACAATCCGCATAAGGCATACCGGTCTGTTCGGCAACCGCCACCGCCCGCACAAGCTGATAAAGTTTCTCGGCTTTTCTTAAAACGGCACGCGAGCAGGAATAAGCGTGATATGCATTCTGCCGGTCGCTGCGCATTTCCGGCAGTCCCGCCGGTCTGGCGGGAGTGCCGCTCACCGCGGTCGCCCGACCGGATATTTTGCCGCCCGTAGACGGCGGTTGTTCTTCACGGTCTTCCGGCACAAACGCCCGGTAGGTGCCTTCAACGTTGCCGGAAGAGATAGAAACACTGACATTATACCAGACATGCCATGCCCGGCCCTCCAGCGGCTGCCAACCGTCAAAATTAAGCACAACATGCATTACGCCGCTAAAAGCGCCTGAACTTATCTGTCCGGTAAAATTCAAATCAGCGCGGACCTCATGCACTGCATCATTCCACTCCGGTGCCCAGGCAATGACGCGAACAACCCTGCCGTTCGCGCGATAAATCCGCAGATTCAAATCCCGTGTATCGACTGCGCCGGCTAAAACCAGATCGATTGTTTCAAGCTGAGCACCGACCGGCGGAAGACGCCCCAGCACCCGGTGCCACGCTTCATCAAGCGCAACATAATCCGCCTGGACACCCGCCGCGGTCTCACGAAAGCGCGTAAGCGCAAAGGCAGCGGACCGACCAAAACATAAAAAGCCCAGTGTCGCTATATAGAAAAACCACGCTCCGCGGATAAATGCCGCAACAGGATGCTGCCGCCCGAAACTATTCTTGATTAGCATGCCGACCTCCGTTAGTCTTTCTGTTATTATGTAATTGAACGGTTTTTCTCATTCGCATACTGTAACTGTATCGGAATAGAACTTGTTGTAGCAACCTTAAATCCAGCAATTCTCCATGGGATGACAGTGAATTGACTGTAACTTTTAAAAGTGTACAGTTTCAAACTGAATGATTCGGATGTTGATAAAAGCTGATGAACAGATCGGGGCAGCGAAGAGTATATTGCCATTATGAAGAATTCTGAAATAGATTTCAGTACCGTCGAGACCCCTTGCACAGTGATTGACCTTGGTGCATTGCGCAAGAACCTGCAAATATTGGCGCAGGTTCGCCAACAAGCCGATTGCAAAATCCTGCTGGCATTAAAGGGCTTTGCGCTCTATCCGGCATTTTCGCTGATGCGTGAATATCTCGACGGCGTGTGCGCCAGTTCTCCGCATGAAGCACGGCTGGGACGCGAGGAATTTAAAAAGGAAGTGCATGTTTTCGCCCCGGCCTACAGCGCGGCGGATATGCAGGAAATTATACAACTGGCCGATCATGTTGTTTTCAATTCGACATTCCAGCGCAACCGTTTTGCGCAAGAAATCGCCGCAGCACCGCGTACAATCTCAACCGGCCTGCGGGTCAATCCCGGCTATTCGGAGGTAGCCACGGAAATCTATAATCCGTGCGCCCCCGGTTCACGGCTGGGTATACCCGCCGAGCAATTGCAGATAGCGGATTTTGACGGTATAAACTTTTTTCAGGGGTATGCCGTTAGATGACACACCCTCTTTTATACACTGGTCGGCATGGTGGAGCAAGTCTATCGTCCGCGCCGACCCAAGGCATCGCCTCTGTGGCAAT
>PXDI01000161.1 GCA_003565095.1 PVC group bacterium
CTGCGGCCCGTTTCGTATAGCCTGATGCTATATCACATTAGAACAGCATGCGCCATGCGGCATAGGCTGTAGTCATCTCAAGTTTGCCGGCATCGGTGTTGTCGAGTTCTGCAACCTCTATACCGGTCATCAGCTTGTGAGCATGACCTGAGAAGTAATAATTCAGGCCGAGATACGCGGCTTTATAATCATCACCTCTTTGCGGATTGACCTCGGCGCTGAGTGTTGCGCCTGTTAACTCGTCAATCACGGCTTCTTGCACAGCCATTGAGTCGACGCGACGCGCGTAGCGGCTCGGAGCGCTCAGGCCTTTGGCGTTATCTGACTCGCTAACTTCAACACGGGCTACCGCTTGAATGTTTTCTGTCAGATAGTATGACGGCATTACATAGAATCCGCTTGTGTTATCACTGTCGCGACTGGCAGTCATGTATTCACCGCGCAGATCAAAACCGTTCATCGCGAAATGCAAGCTTGCCGCCATACCGTCATCATACTTGAAGTTTCCGCCTTCATCATCATTGTTGATGTAGTCTGCCCGGATACGCAGCTTTGCGTTGCCGACCATGTCATCAAGAGTCAGTTGCGCGGACGCGTTGAACATATAGTCGTCGTTGCCATCGGCATTGCGATTTGCCCCGCCGGTATATAATCCCGCACTATATGACACGATGCCCTGCGACCCAGAAAGCGACAACCCGTTCATTGCACCCGGAACGAGTGTATTGCCAATCAGTGTGCGCTCAACTGTCAAGATTTCGGCCGAGGAAGTGTTTTCCTCAGAACCGAAACGGGGCTTGTCTAAGCCAAGCTTGATATAAGCCGGTTTATGTTCACGCCATTCCAGAAACGCACTGCGCATGGAAAGGCTTGAGCCCGGCACCAGATTCGCTTCCAACTGGGCACGCACGCTGTCAAACAGCGTTCCGCGCATACCCATGCGGACACGTCGCAGTTCCATTGTGCTATAATCGCTGCTGCCTTCATCGTTTTTGATGTCGGCATAACCGATCTGAGCCTGTACCCGTCCGCGAAGTTGTACATCTTTGACCGCTTTATTGGAAAGACGGATCGTCTGCTCCTGCGCCGCGGCGTTTCCAACCATGCCGGCAACCATTACGCCGGCCAACAAACTTACTGTCATCCTGTTCATTCTCTTCTCCTGTTTCTGTTTTTACTGCTATCCACCAAACAACTGCCGCTTCCGGCGGCTTTATCTTGCATATTACTCAGCACGCATTCTCATTCAGCTATCTACTAATGTGTGCTACCCTCCTTCCATCACTATGCCGTATTTGCTTTGCTGCGGCATTTATTTTATATTTCATTATAACCGAGGTGCGCTCTTCGCGCGTGGCATAATCAGCAAACCCCTGTTCCCTGCAAACCCTTTCCGCCTCGGAAAACGCAGCAAACCTATTATGCGTGCGTTGGTCTCGTATGCGGGATTTGTTATTTTTATGTTAGGCATAATTGGTCGTAAAAAGTTTTCATGCTTTGTTTCCGGCCCACTACGGAAGAATTTCGCCCCCGAAAAAAAGATTATCTGAAGAGCACCGCATAAGCGAACAGCAGCACGGCGGTGATATAGATTGCCGGATGAACATCGCGCCCTTTGCCGGAAAGCAGTTTGATAAACGGCTCATGCATGCCTCCTGTTTAGAGCATGGGAGTGCTTTATGAAAATCAACCCTAAAATGAATCATATTTCAATGCAAAAGTGTCATATTCTTGACGTTTGGCGGCAAACTGCTAAATTGGAAAGGTTTTGTGATGTTTCACTTTTAATTAAACAGTCTTGTACACGGGGGCAGTATACAAGGCTATAACAAGGGGAAAGAAAATGGCTGCGAAGAAAAGCAAGAAATACGTGTATTATTTTGGCGGAAAACAATCCGAGGGTAAAGGCAGTATGAAGGAACTGCTTGGCGGCAAGGGGGCCAATCTTGCGGATATGGCGTCAATCGGGCTGCCGGTACCGCCGGGATTCACAGTAACCACCGAAGCCTGTGACGAGTTTTACCAGATCGGACAGGATAAACTTTTCAAGCTGATTATGCCGCAGGTGCATGAGGCTTTGGCACGGCTCGAAAAGGCCACCGCAAAAACATTTGGTAAAGGACCGAAACCGCTGTTGCTTTCGGTGCGCTCGGGAGCTGCATCGTCAATGCCCGGCATGATGGATACGGTTTTGAACCTCGGGCTGAATGCGGAGACTGTCAAGGCCATGATCGACCTAACCGGCAACGAGCGGTTTGTAATGGATTCCTACCGCCGCTTCATTCAGATGTTCGGTGATGTGGTGCTGGATGTTGAGCATGACCTTTTTGAACACGAACTCGAGGCGGTCAAAAAGAAGCGCAAAGCCAAGCTTGACACCGATCTGAATGCGGCTGACCTGAAAGAGGTTGTTGAACGCTATAAGCAAGTGGTGAAGAAGGCGACCGGAAAGGAATTCCCGAACGACCCGCTGGAGCAGCTTGTGCGCAGCATCGAGGCCGTTTTCGGCTCATGGAACAATCCGCGCGCAATTAAATACCGTCAGTTGAATGATATTCGCGGCCTGCTGGGTACGGCGGTGAATGTGCAGACAATGGTTTTCGGTAATTCCGGAAACAATTCAGCCACCGGCGTGGCCTTTACGCGGGATCCGTCCACCGGTGCCCATCGCTTTTTCTATGGCGAATATCTGGTAAATGCCCAGGGTGAAGATGTTGTGGCCGGCACCCGCACCCCGCAGCAGATTACCCGCGCCGGGTCGCGTGAGTGGGCAAAATCGCATGGAATCAGCGAAAAGAAACGCGCAAAGGAATTTCCTTCGCTGGAAGAGCGCATGCCCAAACAGTTCAAAGAGCTGGACGGTTACCGTGTTAAACTCGAGAAACACTACCGTGATATGCAGGATCTGGAGTTTACGATTGAAGAAGGCAAGCTTTACATGTTGCAAACCCGCAATGGCAAGCGCACCGCCGGTGCGGCCGTGCGGATTGCCACTGATATGGTCAAGGAGAAGCTGATCGATCAAAAAACCGCGGTAATGCGGGTAAATCCGCAGGCGCTGGATCAGTTGCTGCATCCGGTGTTTGTGAAAAGCGCTGAAGAAAAGGCCCAAAAGCTTACTGTCGGTCTGGCGGCATCGCCCGGTGCGGCGAACGGTCAAGTGGTTTTCACGGCCGAAGCGGCCGAACATTGGGCCACGCTTGGGCGGGCGGTTATTCTTTGCCGGATTGAAACCAGTCCGGAGGATATCGGCGGGATGGCGGTAGCCAAAGGCATTCTGACCGCGCGTGGCGGGATGACTTCGCATGCAGCGGTGGTCGCCCGCGGCATGGGGAAATGCTGTGTGGCGGGGGCCGGTGATATGAGAATCAGCTATGCCACCAGGAAAATGGTCGTAAATAATGTTACGATCAAGGAAGGTGACTGGATCTCGCTGAACGGGTCACGCGGGATTGTTTATAAAGGCCAGATTGAAACAGTTGAGCCTTCCCTGAGCGGACCGTTTGGTGAAATCATGGCGCTTACCGATAAATACCGTAAGCTGGGCGTGCGCACCAATGCCGACACCCCGCACGATGCGATCGTGGCCGTCAAATACGGTGCCGAAGGCATCGGGTTGTGCCGCACCGAGCATATGTTCTTTGAAGGTGAACGCATTGTTTCCTTCCGCCGTATGATTCTGGTGGCTGAAAAGGTCAAACGGTTGCGTCAGGAACATCTGCTTGATACCGTTGAAGAGCTGGAATCGCTGCTGAAGAATGCATTGAAAAAAGCCGATAAGAACGCGAAGAAAGCGATAGCGGATGATCTGGCCGCGGTAAAGCAGTATCAGCAGGCACTGAAAGAGCTGCTGCCGCTGCAGCGGCGTGATTTTGCCGGAATATTCAGGGCGCTGAAGGGCCGCCCTTGCACAATCAGGCTGCTTGATCCGCCGCTGCATGAGTTTCTGCCGCAGGATACCGCGGGACAAAAGCGTATGGCGGATAGAATGGGCGTCAAACAGCATGACATCAAGCAACTGGTGGATGCTTTGCACGAGTTCAATCCGATGATGGGTCATCGCGGCTGCCGTCTCGGCATCACTTATCCGGAAGTAACCGCCATGCAGGTGCGGGCCATTTGTGAAGCCGCGGTCAGCGTAAAAGGATCAAAGCCGGAAATTATGGTGCCGCTGGTGGGGCATGTGAAAGAGTTTACTGCCCAGAAGAAAATTATTGTCCGGGTAATCAAGGAAGTTGAAAAGGCCAAGAAGTCCAAACTGAATGTCTTGATCGGCACAATGATCGAGGTGCCGCGCGCGGCACTGACCGCCGATCAGATTGCGGCCGAAGCCGATTTCTTCTCATTTGGCACCAATGACCTGACGCAGATGGGCTGCGGTTTCTCGCGTGATGATGCCGCAAAATTCCTGGGAGATTATGTGAACATGGGCATTTATGACTATGATCCGTTCCAGGTGCTTGATCAGGATGGTGTCGGCCGCATGGTGCAGATGGCGTGTGAGTTGGGTCGTAAGACCCGTAAGGGCCTGAAGCTGGGTATCTGCGGCGAGCACGGCGGCGAACCCAAGTCGGTGGCTTTCTGTCATGATACCGGGCTTGATTATGTTTCATGCAGCCCGTTCCGTGTGCCGGTGGCAAGACTGGCCGCGGCGCAGGCGGTGATTCAGGGCGGCGTCAATAGTTAGATAAAAGAATAAAAACAAAAATTGCGAAGACCGAGGCTAAAGGTGAGGTGCTAGGCCTTAGTAGTTAGGGGGCAGAAAATTTTTCAGGAATCTCTGCATCCGGACTAACGCCCGGCGCCTAGCACCTAGCTCCTGAGAATAAAACGCAGGTTAGCTCCGCAACTGAGAAGGAATTAGCGAAAGAAGGATAATCATGGACGCAGATAAAGTTAAGGCGGCGATCCGGGATGTTCCGGATTTTCCACAGCCGGGCATTGTTTTCAAGGACCTTACTCCGGTATTGAGCGATCCGGCGCTTTTCCGGGCCGCGATTGACCTGATCGAGGCGCCGCTGAAGAAAATGAATGTCAGCAAAGTGGCCTGTGTGGATGCGCGCGGCTTCATTTTCGGCGCGGCGGTGGCCGACCGGATGGGGCTGGGGTTTGTGCCGATCCGCAAGAAGGGCAAGCTGCCTTATCTGACTTATGAAAGGTCATACGATCTGGAATACGGGTCGGCAACGCTTTCCGTACACCGTGACGCATTTGCGGCCGGTGAGCGGGTGGCCATCGTTGATGATTTGCTGGCAACCGGAGGCACCGCCGGCGCGGCGGCTGAGCTGATTGCCGAGTCCGGCGCGGTAATGGCCGGAATGGTTTTTCTGGTTGAGCTGGCATTCTTGAAGGGTAGAGATAAGTTGCCGGAAACTGAAGTGGTTTCCGCGATAGTTTTTTGAGGTGAAAGATGAGTAAAAAATATAAAGTAGGTATTGTCGGTATCGGTGCGGTCGGAACTGAAATGGTGCGTATTTTGCGTCAGCGTAATTTCCCGGTGGAAGAAATCCGTGTGATGGCGCGTTCCGAGCGCGACGAGGAAATAGCCGGAGAGGTTTTGCATGTGGTTCCGGCCTCGCCGGAAGCGTTTGACGGATTGGATTTTGCGTTTTTTGCCGGGACCGAAGGCTCGAAGGGCGCCTCGCAGCAGTATGGCTGGGAAGCGGTCAGCCGCGGGGTGGTGGTCATAGACAACGGTGACGATTTCCGCATGGATGACCGGGTTCCGCTGGTTATTCCGGAAATCAATGGCGAGGCGTTACGCAATCACCAGGGCTTTATCGCCAATCCGAATTGCAGCACCATTATAGCTCTGATGGCTCTGGCTCCGTTGCACCGGGCTGCCGGCATCCGCCGTATTGTGGCTGCAACCTATCAGTCGGTTTCCGGTACCGGGCGGGGTGCGATTGATGAACTTGAAGAGCAGGTGAAAGCCTATGCCGCCGGCCGGCCGCCGGTGAATAAGGAATATCCCCACCCGATAGCATTTAACGTATTGCCGCAGATCGGCAGCTTGAAGGACAGTATGCCGGGTTATACCAGCGAGGAGGCCAAGCTGCTGTTTGAGACCCGCAAGATACTGACTGCGCCGGATATCAGAATTTCGGCAACCTGCTGTCGCGTGCCGGTAATGTATGCACATGCTGAAGCGCTGAACATTGAACTTGAAAAACCGCTGACGGCTGAACAGGCGCGCGAGATTCTGGCCGCCGCGCCGGGGGTTGTTGTTGTTGACGATCCTTCGCAGGCGCTATATCCGTTGCCGCTGAAGGCTGCCGGGACTGATGATGTCCAGGTGGGGCGCATCCGCCCGGATAACAGCACTGAAAACGGTTTGGCGCTGTTTGTCTGCGGCGACAATATCCGCAAGGGTGCCGCGCTGAATGCCATCCAGATCGCTGAGAAAATGATTGAGATGGGGCTGGTGTAATTACCGGTGGGTCATCCCGGGGATTCCCGGAACGCCTTCCCACGGCTGGGGGGCGTTCCACGGCATATCGGAATCGTTTGTGGTGGCACAGCCGGCCACTATCAACATAAATGCGATCAGCATCAAGGCACCAGTGCTCAGTTTTATGACTGTGCGCATATTACTGGGTGAATACCACATCGCCGGTCCTGACAGGCAGTTGCTGCCAGTTTGAAAGAATATCCGCAACACCAAGCTTTTCTTCGGTCCTGATCTGACGCAAACGCATCTTGGTTACAAATTCGCCGACCGAACCGTCGGCCTTGTCGGGCCGGCGCACATAAAGATCGATTCGCGGTACAGGACCATCAAGCAGCTCGCCCATGATTTCACGCATGAACTCGTCGGTCAGGTCGAGCACCGTAAAGCCCCATTCGGCATTGATGGTGCTGACAGAGCCTTTTACTCCCGGCTCAACCTTGCCGACAAAGATGTCGCCATCAAGTTCATGGGTTGCGGGACGCTCGCCTTCCAGTTGCCTGATTCTACCCTTCAGGAATTCAATTTCAGCATCTTTTTCAGCAATAAGTTCCTGCATCTCAAGAATCTGGCGGTCACGGTCGGCAATCGTGTCGTTCAATCCGCGAATTTCATCACGCAACTGGGCAATTTCGCGGTCTTTGTCACGGATGGTCTGTTCAAGCTGGGCAATGCGGTTGTTCAACTGGACAATTGTATTCTTATCCTGACGCAACTCCTGTTTACGCTGGTTCAGCTCGCGGACGGTCTGGATATATTCCTCGCGCAGCTTGCGCAGTTCCTCGCGGGTATCGTCAAGCCGCGTAAGCTGACGGGCGGCATATTCCCTGATATCATCCAGAATCTCCTGCATGGTGCCGCGTCCTTCGGTAATGGGAAAGCCGGTAGTGGGGTCACGTTCAATTTTCCCGGTGGCGCGGTCGCGACGGTAGTAGTTCATAAGCTGGCCGCGGTCAATCCGCATTTTCCCCAGATCAGATGAAAGTGTTTCCAGTGCATGGTTATAGGTATTCCAGAAAGTATTCAATCTGGGAGAGTCAATCAGCCGGGAGGTAACTTCATCAATATCGCGTTCCGGGTACTGCGGAAGCTGGTCTAGTTCAGATTCTTCGCTTTCGATCAGTCTTTCGGCAATGTTGATCAGCGTGTTCTCGAGCTTCTGGGTTCTGCCCTTCAACTCCTCACGTTTTTGGAAAAGCATAATACCGAGAACCAGCGCGGCTATGCTGAGCAGAAAGATGAATACAGTAAGCACTCGCAGTAATTTGCCCATAATCTTTCCTTAAACTTGTCTTCAACCAGATTTGCCTGAAATGTTTAGCACGCCTCGCAGCGTATGTAAACTTAAAATATGACAATATTTCACAATTAATAAAGCGGTCATTTATCGTTTGTACTAAGTGACCGGTAAAGCCCTACTGGATACAGGAACATCCGCAGCGGCCATTGTCCGCGCATGTGCAGCAAGACGGTGGCGGTCGAGGCGCTGTTGGCCTCGCGAATACGGGTGGCCAGCGGAATGCAGGTCAGGCGTAAAATAAAGCTGGCGAGGAAGATAACGTGATAATTGATCCATGTGCGTCCGGCAAATTCGAGGGAGAATCCACCGAGTGACTTCAGCAGCCAGCCGCCGGCAATCGATGCCAGTCCGGCGGCGATACCGGAAAGGGCCATGGTGGCGGCAATATACATTGAGCGGTTTTCGCGCGGTGCCATTTTCAGTTTATAGCCGTTGACGGCGATAAAATAGCCGGCGTTGGCCATGCTGTCGAAGAAGAAGCAGGTGGCCAGCAGTGGCAGGGCGGTGCGTCGTGTTACCAGCAGAAACACCAGCGCCAGCACCGGTTTGAAGGCCACGCACATCAGCAGGATGGGGCGATGCCCGAACCGGTCGGCAAGCCGGCCCCACATCCGTGCGATGAACACGCTGCCAAAACCGACCATACACCAGATCATAGTCGCCTGCCAGACCGGCAGCCCCAGTACCCGTAAAGCATATATCTGCATGAAAGAAGCCGCCAGAATAGTTGAAGCTGAGAAATAGCAGTGAAAGAAGACCATTGTGCGGAAATCTCGGTTGCGAAGCGGTTCGGTCAGCAGCTCAAACATCCGGCGTTGACCGGTGTGATGATTGGGCGGTTCTCTGACCCATGTGAAAAGAATTATGTCAACCACTCCGGCAACGACGCCGATTGCCGCCAGCAGCGGGAATGTTGTACGCGGAGAAGCTCTTCCGGCGCCGAAAAAAGTATAAACGGCTACAGCGAGATAGGCCATCGTCCATACCCATTGCAGGGCGCGGTGCCGTTCAGCCCAGTAGCGGTTCAAGATGCGGCGGGGAATCAGGTCGCCCATCCATGAAAACCATAAGGGCGTGGCAAAGTTGTTCATGGCCCCGCACAGGGCGGCGCAAATAATAAATACATATACCCAGATTTCGCCGCTGATGTTTGAAAAAAACAACGGAAGAAAAGCCGCCGGCAGATATAACAGCCTGCCGGCGATCAGCATAAACATGAACAGCGGTTTGCGCCGGGTGACCCGTCCGGAAACATATCCTCCGACAAACTGTAAAAAAAGCAGAATCATCGGAATGCCGCCGAGCAGCCCGAACTGGAATTCGGTAGCGCCCAGCTCGCGCAGGAAGTCGGTGGCAACAGGTGAATTCACGCAGGCGACAAAGACCATGGCCAGACAACCGCCGGCGGTGATCAGACGCATATAACTCAGCAGCGCACCGCGCAGCGTCACATGGGCGTTGTTTTGCATTTCTTGAGACATGCGCTCTCTTATGCCGCTTTAATATGCGCAAGGCAAGCGAAAGCGTATCGTCCTTGCCGCGGCGGCATTCATTTGTTTATTATGCCCGGCAATGAACAGCAGATTCCCTTTTTCAGAAATGGTTGCCGTCGCGCTGGAATCCACCGGAAACAATCCCGGCCGCGACAGCGTCTTCGATTTTGCCGCGGTAAAAATTTCCGGCGGAGAGATTTCTGAGGTGATGGCGCGTGCTGTCCGCGCTCCGCACGAAATTCTGCCGGCATTACAGCAGTGGGCGGGCATTCCTGAAAAGGCTTTTAGTGAGGCGGTTGCCGTTGAGCAGCTCCGGCGTGAACTGGATGAGTTTATCCCGCGTGATGCGGCCATAATGGTCCATGGAGCTGTGCCTGCGGCATTTCTGGTTGAACTGGTCTCACCCGGCCGCGCGGAGAACATTCTTGAAACAGAGGCGCTGGCACGTTTCTGTTTTCCCGGCGCGGCGCATTATTCGCTCGATGTGCTGGCGCATAAAATGGAGCTGGAGCCGCCGCCGGCGGGACGCCGCGCAATGACCAACGCCGTGCTTACCGCCCGTTTGCCGCCTCGATTAATGCATAATGCCGCACAGTTGCCGTGCGCGGTTCTGCTGCATGCCCTGAACCTGCTCGGTGCGCAAAGCTGGAATCCGTTGTCGCGCTTTATCGAAGCCGCTCTGCGTGAATGGAAGGGGAATCATCCGGGAATGGAGTCCAGCTCCCTGCAAATGCTGCTTTCTCCGGGCAACGCAGTCTCGCCGCGCCCCGAACGTGATGAGGATGCGCCGGTCTGTCCGCTTGATATTGAGGCCATGCTGTCAGTTTTTAAACCCGATGGCGCATTTACCCGCGCGTTTCCGGGTTATGAGCACCGCGAAGAACAATTGTGCATGGCTCGCGCCGTGGCTGAAGCATATAATGAACGCAAACATTTGCTGGTGGAGGCGGGAACCGGGGTCGGCAAGAGTCTGGCATATGTGCTGCCGTCGGCAACCTGGAGTGCACAGAATCAGTTGCCGGTGATCCTCAGCACCAATACGCGAAATTTACAGTCGCAACTTTTTGAAAAAGATATTCCGCGGCTTTCCGCGGCGCTCGGGCGCCAAATAAACGCCGCCCTGATTAAAGGCCGCGCCAATTACCTGTGTCTGCGGAAGTTTTTCTATCTACTGGAGCATGCCGATCAGGAATTAAGTGTGGAAGAATGCCGCGCATTGCTGCCGGTGGTGGCGTGGGCGGTATCCACCGCCACGGGTGATCTGGTGGAAAGTGGCCTGTGGGAAACCAGGGAAGGACAGGCGCTGACCGCGCGGTTGACTTCTTCCGGCGATGACTGCCGCGGCGGCGGTTGTCCGTGCCGCCGCACATGCTTTCTTTACCGGGCGCGTCGTAAGGCCGCCGCGGCCGATCTGGTGGTTGCCAATCATGCAGTGGTTTTCGGCGAACTGGGGCTGGATAATCCGGTGCTGCCCCCGTACCGGCAGATTGTTTTTGATGAAGCACACAACCTTGAGGAGGTGGCCACCGGATTTTTTTCTGTCGAGATCAGTGCCGCGCGCAGCCGGATGCTGCTCAGGCGTTTATGGCGCAAGCGCGGCCGCCAGAACCCCACCGGGCTGCTGCCGGCGCTTCAGCATGCCTTGCTGTCGGGTAAATTCAAATTGCGTGAAGACTGGATTGCCGCTGTAACAAAGTTGACAGATGAAGCCGTTGTCGCGGTTGCCAAAGCCCCGCAGGAGCTCGAGGCTTTTCTTGCCCTGCTCGGGGAACTGCTGCCGGCAGGCGCCGATGCGGCATCGTGCTGCCGCTTCCGTGCGGAGGATAAACAGGAGTCCCAATGGCGGCCGGTTGTTGCACAGAAAGAGACGCTGCTTTCCGGTCTGGCGCAGATCATGCACGCTGTGGAAACCATTGTTGAACGGCTTGCCGAAGAGTCCCTGGGTGCGGCATCCAGTCTATACGAGACCTATGCAGCGGATCTTTCCGCGGTGGTAAACCGCTTGCGTGAATGGACTCAGGATATTGATTTTGTCGTACGGGCCGATGACAAAGATTACGTTTTCTGGGTTGAACGGACAGCAGAGTGGATGGGCGCATTCCGCGCCTGGGCAGCGCCGATTGATGTCGGTCCCCGGCTGGCGGAGGATCTTTACTGCCAGAAGGACAGTGTTGTTTTCTGTTCGGCCACACTGACCGTCGGCGGCAACTCGCAATTCATGCGCCGCCGGCTTGGTATCAACCGTCTGCCGCCCGAACAGATCATGGAAACCTGCGTCGGTACGCCGTTTGATTATGCCAAACAATGCCGGGTGCTGGTCCCGGCGTTCCTGCCCGAACCAAACGAAGCCGACCGCGATTACGCCACTGAGCTTTCAGCTTTGCTGGCGGAAGCTTTTCGCGTCAGCCGCGGACGTGCATTGGCCCTGTTTACCAGCTACAACATGTTGCGCCGCTCAGCCGAAATACTGGAAGATCGTTTACGCGGCACCGGGTTTCCGGTGCTGGCGCAAGGGATCTCCGGGTCGCGGGAGTTTATTACCGATCTGTTTACGCGCGATATTCATTCGATTCTGCTCGGGACGGACTCGTTCTGGGAGGGTGTGGATGTGGCCGGTGAGAGTCTGTCATGTCTGGTGGTGGCCCGCCTGCCGTTTGCCGTCTTTACCGATCCGGTGATGACCGCGCGCTGTGAGCAGGTCGAGGCGGAGGGCTCCAGTGCGTTTACCGGATTTACCCTGCCGTCGGCTGTCATACGCTTCCGGCAGGGATTTGGCCGGCTGATCAGGCATCGCAACGACCGCGGGGTGGTGATTGTTGCGGACCGGCGGATTGTGGCCAAGCGTTACGGAAAATGGTTCCGGCAGGGATTGCCGGTTGATGTGCAGAGTTGCGCCACTCCCGAAGGGTTTTTGCAGGAAATCGCACAGTTTTTTGACTCATGAATTATGAATGGATAATTATTGACGGGAACAATCTGCTGCATACGGCGGGTGAGCGGCTGTGCGGCAAAGCGTCTTTTGAACACCGCCGCTGGATGCTGGCGCGGCGGCTGACTGAACTCGACCCGCTGCCGGCAGCTCGGGTTACTTTGGTATATGACGGCAGCGTCGGCGGACGCGATGAAGCTTTCAACGGTCCACCCGTGGAAGTTGTTTATACCCCCAAAGCCAGCACCGCCGATGCCTTAATCGAAAGAATGGTGTGTGAAAAACCCAAAGGATGCAGGACGCTTGTGGTTACTTCAGATCTGATGGAAAGGCATACAGTTGAATCTGCCGGAGCCGATGTAATGTCTTGCCCCGCTTTTCTACAGGAAATGCTGCGTCCGCCCGAAAATGTGCTGCAAAGCAAACTCAAAAGCACGCGCGGCAAGGCCCCCCCGGCAACCATGGGCGATTTTTTCCCTTCATAAGCCCGGCCGTAAACAGCAGACAGATTGCAATCAATGGTGCTTTATTCATATTCTCCCTTTCTTAAATTCCGCAGGAGTCGTTCTCATCGTTTTTGTAAACGCGCTGTAGAACTGACTCATGCTGCCGAATCCGGCGGTGTAGGCGACCATTGCGATTGATTCTTCGGTTGTCGCCAGCAGCCGGCAGGCCGCGCCAAGCCGGTAGCGCGTCAAATATGTTTTGGGCGGCAATCCGGTGTATTGTCTGAATACCGCCTGAAAATGACTGCGGCTTAAACATGCCGCGCGCGCCATCTCTTCAATACCGATCGCCTCCGAATAATGTTCCTCAATGTAAAGCAGGGCGTTTTGTATGTTGCGATATGCACTGGTTACGCTGCTACCGGCCGGGAATAACCCGCTCAGCCATCGTTCGCGGCTAAGTACCCCCAGCAGTCCGAGCGCGGCGGCTTTCTTGAAGAGATTGACGCCGGGCTGATTAGGCATTCCTTCCGCAAGGGTCTCTTGTAGAATCTTTCCGATCTGTGCGCTTGCTCCGGGTGAAGGAGATAGCACATGTCCGCGGCGCTCACACCTGCGCGCCAATGCCATCAGAATATCCAGCGCTTCGGCATCCGCCTGAACCTCCACCGCAAAAGCATTGTAGCGCATCCTCACGGTGATTAATCGGCAGATTGCCGTCAACGGCTTCAGCCGTCGCCTTGCCCATGCCGGACAAAAAACAAGCTGCCCGGGACCGGCGGTGCTGCATGAACCGCCCGCCGCCACTTCCAAACGGCCGCTTTCCAAAAAATAAAAGTAAAAGCCGGAACGCAAAATGAACGCGTTCGGAAGCTTACAGTCGATTGCCGTACGCTCGAATTCAATTCCATGCCAGTCTTTATCAGGTAACATTTGAATTTCCTTAATCAGACAAAACAGGAAGGATTTGATATCAAAACGGATGTCATGTAAAGCTGTTTATGGTTTGATGGGGGAGTTTTACGGAAAGGAGCTAAAGATGACAGACAGCAGATTTAATATCAGTGAGATTATTTACGAAAACGCATTGGCGTGTGAAGCGGATGTTGCCGGATTTATCCGTGAGGGAAAACCGCTGATCAGTTTCCCGACCGGGGCGCTGCGGCTGGAAAACGGAATCGACGCTGCTGCCGGGCAGGCGGCCAACTATCTGTTCTGGTGCCCGGAGAAGTTTCCGGCCGACATCGCCGTGAGCTGGACTTTCCGCCCGATCCGTGAACCGGGACTGGCGATGTTCTGGATTGGGGCCGATGGCCGGGATGGCAAGGACTTGTTTGATTCTTCACTTGCTCAACGCGACGGCAATTACCGCCAGTATCACTCAGGCGACATGAACGCCTATCATGCGTCATATTTCCGCCGCAAGAACGTAGAGCATGAACGTACGTTTCATACCTGCAACCTGCGCAAGAGCCATGGCTTTCATCTGGTGGCGCAGGGCGCTGATCCGCTGCCATCGGTGCTGGACGTAATAAATCCTTACAAAATAGAAGTAATCAAATGCGGAGGCTGGTTCCGCTTTTCAATCAATGAACTGTGCTCCTACGAATGGTTCGATGACGGCAAGGACTTCGGTCCGGTTCTTGGCGAAGGCTATATCGGCTTTCGTCAAATGGCACCGTTGATTGCCGAATATTCCGAACTGCAAGTACGCAAAGTGGCTTTGGTATAAATAAGGTAAAACAGGCATTGCTGTCTGTTATAGCAGTTCTCAAAAGTTCTGCCGTGATAGAATAGACATAACCACGTCCGCTGACCTTGGTCGGCGGGCGGAAAAATTCAAATAAGGGAAAACCTTCAAAAGACAAATAGAGCCCATATAGAGCAAGATAAAGTGGTTACCAAAGTTCTTGCTCCAAAAGGGCTCAAATCTTTATTTCAAATGTCGTTTTCCAGAATTATCTTGCTCGCCGACCAAGGTCAGCGAGCGTAATCAAGACAAAACCAGAGAATGCTTTGAGCATTAAACTTCGGAGAAAACATGAGCGCAAAAAGCAAACCGTCGGCCTGGTCGGTCAGCCTGCCGATAGAACAGCTTGAAGAAGGGTTGATTCTGTGTCCGGTGGAGCCTTCTCCGGCAAACAATGCGTTGTGCAAAGACTGGGAGGCGCCTTTCACATGGCCGCATATTCGCAGTCTGATGCATGTGAACCATAAATACGGCGGACGCAAGGCCGTCTGGTTTGCGCTGAATGACCGCCCGCAGGAGGAAGTCTGGAATACCGGCTGGCACCTTTGGTATGACAAGGCCATCATCTCGCGCGAAGCGGTGCCGGAAGACCTGACAATAAAAACCACCGTGGCATTTGAGGAGGTCACAACTGGTTACGGATCCGACAACAACGTGCATGTCAATCCGTGGATCGGGATTGTCGCCCGCATGCAGGACCTGCGGCGCTATTATTTCCTGTGTCTTGAATATCCCAACGCTTTGACGCTTTACCGTCGCGAAGACAACTACTGGCTGCCGATCGGACGCCAGCAGGTCGCTTTGGAGGTATGGACTCCATATGACCTTGAATTGCGGATGAAAGGCTCCCGTTTCGAGGCGCTGCTTAACGGTAAAACAATTTTCAATGCCAATGACTATGCCTACACCAGTGGCAAGGCCGGACTGCGTGTTAACTGCACCTCGATCCTGCTTGATTTCGAGATGCATGCCGATGAAAGCGCGGTGAATAGTTTCAACATAGGAATGAACCGGAAGGAAACGGAACGCATGGAGGCGGCCGCAACTCTGCCCAAACCGGCAGTGGTGCAGGAAATTGACTTGTCCGAATACGGTGATAAGCCGGTCGTGCGTTTCGGGTCATTTGTTTCTCCCGAACGGCAAATGCTGATAACCCCGTCACGCAAGGACGCTTCGACACTAACGCTGCGTTCGCTGGAGGGCGAGATTCTCTGGAAATCAGACGTGCCTGGATTCGGGCGGTTTGAGATAACGGGTCAACGTGCGGACGGCTGTTGTGATATCTATGGTTATACCAAAGAGGCATTTGTCGTGCTGGACGGCAAAACCGGAAAAGTCAAAAAACAACGGATGCTGGCGGATTTTCCACACCCGCCGCGCAAGGCACCCGGGTTTACCCCGGATGTTATGGCTGACCTGCGTGGTACCGGCGGAAAAAACGATTTTGTTCTTACCGAGGGAACCGATCTGCGTCATCTCTGGGCGTTGACCGAAGACTTAGATGATATATGGGATGTTGAAATGGCTTCCGGGGGCGGGCACGGCAGTCAGGTTTGTGCCTGCGATATCAACGGCGACGGACTCGACGAAGTATGCGGCGGGGCTACGTTGGTATCAGCACAAGGGGAGATTCTATGGAAACAGCAGGAAGTGGTGGAGCGCCTGCGCTGTCCGAACGGCGGGCATGTTGACTCTGCGCAGATGGGATTCTTCATGGGGCCGGACGAGATTCCAACCGTCCATATGCAGTCCAGCTCGGCGGGCAGTTTGGTGGTAAACGCTTTAACCGGCGAGATGATTGCGGCGCACCCGCAGGGGCATGTGCAAGGCGGTTCTGTCGGTAAGGTTGTGCCGGGAGTGCCGGGCATGCAAATAATGGCATGCTGCCGCTGGGGTAATTACGGTCTTACCGCGATATATGACGGATTGGGGCGTCTGCTCAGCCGCTTTCAGCCGGATTATGCGTCAGATAATGTCCGTGCAATCAACTGGAGCGGGGATGAGGTCCGCCACATTCTTATCGGCGGCAGTTCATATCGAACCGGAATTTACGATTGGCAGGGACGCTGTCTGATTGATTTGTCGCAATATACCGGGAAAGAAATTCCGCACACACTGCGTAATGGTCATGCCCAGTGCATAGCCGTGCCGCTCGCACAATACAGCCCGAATGACAGCATCGTTATACGCGTGCTGTCAAAAATGCTGATACTGGCGGGGGAATAGGGAGAATACATGTTAAGCTACTGGCTCTTCTCAAAGAGTCTTGTCTTGATCACGCTCGCTGACCTTCCTCCTCCGCGGCTTCGCCGTCTTCCGTCTTCGCCGCACTACGCCGCGACATGCCGGCGGACATGTACTCGGCGAGCAGGATAATTCAGGCCAACTGCCAGAAGATCAACGGAGGCCCACCGCTCGACGAGCTTGCTCGGCGAGCGGAACAATTCAGCCAAACGGACAGAAAGCAATAGACAAGGGCCCGTATTGAGCAAAAGGAGTGCTTTGCCCGAAGCTTGCTCTACTCGGGCTCAGTTTGTTTTTTACAGCTTCATTCCTTGTTGCAATTTTTCCGTCCGCCGACCAAGGTCAGCGGACGGAGTTACGGCTGTTCCATTGCGACAAAACTTTTGAGAACCGCTCAAATTATCAACCTTTCAATCGTTTCCAGCGCCAGTCGATCTTCTTTTTGTCAAGCCAGCGCTCAAATTCGCCGGCCGTACTGAAGCGCTGTTTGTAAGGTGATTTTTCACCTAGAAATTCGCATTCGGTCACAGCTTCCTCGCCGTGTTCACGGCAGATACGCGGCCGGGTCATGTAATTGAGGCATTTGCCGCAATCACCCAATGCGCTGCAAGGGGTCTCGAACTCCAGATACCAATCGTTCTCAGGGGTGATGAAAACATGCACGTTTTCATGCAGCAAATACCAGCGCAGGTTGTCAAAATCACGTTTGTTGGTTGGTTTGTCTACTTCGGTTGCAACGTAACGGCAGCAACGAGCCCCGCATTCAGTGCAATGATCCGATAAAGTCTTCTTCTTTGCCATTATTGCTTATCCTTCATCCTTTCAATCCGGCCAGGATTGCCGCAATCTCCGCGGCCACCTGATCCTGGCTTTTAAATCTGGTGTTGATTGTTATTTCGGCATGCGACTCGTAAAGAGGGGTGCGTTCATCATAAACATCGCGGAAGGTATGCCCGTCGGGACGCGCTATCCCGCGTTGATCCATATCGCCGACCCGCTGTTTGAGATCATCGAATACAGTTTCTAAATAGACAATGACCCCGGTTGCCGCCAGATGCCGCATCGCTTTATTGCTGTAAACCGCACTGCCGCCGGTGGCTATAACATGATGGCGGCATTCCAGTTCCTGCAGAATTTTTTCTTCAATCCGGCGCAGTTCCTTATATCCCTGCCCTGATAATATTTTTTCCAGAGCGGATCCCTGTGCCAGTTCGATCAACAGGTCACTGTCGATAAAACCGAATGCAAGTTGCTTGGCAAGGATGATCCCGGTGGTGCTTTTGCCGCATCCGGGCATGCCAATCAATACCACGTTGCTTTTTTCATTCATTCCGCGCCCCTTTCTAGTTTCACCCGGCCACCGTCTTTCAGC
Organism: PVC group bacterium; assembly: GCA_003565095.1. Lineage (GTDB taxonomy): Bacteria > Verrucomicrobiota > Kiritimatiellia > UBA8416 > PXDI01 > PXDI01. The sequence goes on from PXDI01000161.1 coordinate 17,983, forward strand.
ATTTCCAGATAGCGCCGGTAATAATGCCAGAAATCGTTTTCGCGTGTCCGCCGGTCCCACTCGCCCAGCGGAATGGGCGGATCGGACGGCGTGAAATCATGCGGGATAGACAAGGTTGCATCATAAACCGGGCTGACCGTCCGGGCACTGCGCAGCTCCGTAATCATTTCGCGGTATAAACCGGCCAGCGGCTTGGGTCGGTTCCGGATGTCAAAAAGACCATAATGGTATTCGTATTCGTGAAAGCTCGCCCCGCGCGGTTTGTCATGACTGCACCAGAACGTGAACATTTGCGCGCCCGCTTCCCACGCCCGGCGCATGCCGCGCTCAAGGTAAATCCGGCGCTGTTCGAGCGATCCCCACAGGTCGCAACAACCGAATTCTTGAATCCAGACCGGCAGCCGCCCGGCATCATCTTCAAAGAGCCGGACCCATTGCGTAAAGAAAGCCGACAGTTCTGTCGACGGCAGTGCGTCCAGACCGGCATCCGCGGTAATGCACTGGCAGAATTGCGGCCAGGCATGCACGCAGATGGTGCTGTAATCATTGGCCATGTGTGCCGGACTGAAACTCGTGCCCATCATCCATGGTCCGTGATCGACACCGTTTACCACAAGACAGCCGGGATGCTTTGCTCTGATGTGAGCCATGAGCTCACGCGCCCAGCGGTCACCCTCCGCCGGGGGCAGATCATGCGCCAGACAATTGATTTCATTGCCCAGGTCCAGACCCATGAAGCGCGGATGATTGCCGACGCAATCCAGCACCGCTTCCGCAAACAGCCGCTCGCTTTCAAAAACATTCTGATCCAGAAACACTGCCTGCCCGGTCACACGCCCCGGCAGAAAAAAATGCCCGGAAAGAAAACCGGTCAACAGACATAACAAAACATCACAGCCGTAATCGTCGGCAATTTGCATAAGTTCTGCCAGCCGCTTAAGATGGGCGGGGGAAACCCATGCTGGATTCGGTTGGAACCAGGGCCAGATTAATTGCACCCGCACATGATCAATTCCCAGGCTGCTCATCGCCGCAAAATCATCCGCCACGGCTTTGGCATCCCAGTCGTTCCAGCAATAATACCAATGCCGCAACGGAGTATAATTTACCCCGAATCGCAATGCTTTACCCGCCATCTTCGCTCCGCTTTGCTTGACCATTTCTCAAAGTGGTGCAGAATGCCATTGAAATTAACGTTTGGCAAGTTTAGCCTTGTGGATAAGTCCACAGAAAATATGACTTGCGAGCAGGAATGGTCCGTAATATGGTCATTAAATGATAATGACCACGTTTGGATTATTGCCATTGCACACTGCAAAAGACGTCCTGCATACTGGAAGAATAGATTACAGGGGGGAGAACCTGACGCTTAATAATGAATAGGGATAAAATGAAAGCATTCTTTGTATCTGTCTCTGTCGCGGTGGCATTTTTGCTGACCGGTTGCGATTTTGAAGTTCCGTTAGCGCAGTCGCCGCCGCTGGATATTGCGGAGAAACTGCTGGGGGTCTGGGAGCGCGACAGCGAGCAATACCGGGAACAGCGTTTACTGGTGTTGCCCATGGGCCGGCGTGAATATCTGGTTTCATTTCCTCACGGTTCAGCCGACGCGATGTTTGCCCGCGCATATCTGTTCCGGCAGCAGGCCGACATTCTGGTTCAACTGGAGTGGCTGGGGACCGCCCGCGGGGCATTGCCCGAAGATAAGCGGATCTATCAGGTCGGGCGTTGCGATATTGAAAACGGGCGGCTGGCAGTCAGGCTGCTGAATACCGGTGTGGTTGATAAAGATGCCACAACCACGGCGCATCTCGAGCTGTCGCTGATTGAAAATCGCAACCACCCGGAACTGTGGGGTAAACCGCTGTTTTTTGTCAGATCGCAGGAAACCGAAGAATAAATACAGGACCGCAACGATGCTGGCACCGCATTTTCTAAAAACCGGCGACGGACTGCATTTCCGGAATGCGGCGCTGAGCATTCACGTTGAAGGAACCGGATCCCGTATTAAGAAATTCTCGGTCAACGGCAGGCAGCTTGATATGCCGCTGCTCCCGGCGGATATTCAGGGGCAGGCGTGTGTGTCTGTCGAAATGACGTGACCTTGGTAAACTCAAGCTCTGCACAACAATGGCAAAGTTGGCATCCGCGGTATGGTCGTTTGCTGTGGATCAAGAAGGTCTAAGACCTTTTCTGGCGAAGTGCATTCAAGTAGAGCTGAACGGATGTCCTGCCGCACCATTCTCTTTGCCAGTTTTGCAAGAAAAGCAAGGTATTCATCACAAAATCCATCATTGGTAACCATCAGAAAAACAAATCTGGTCAATTGCCCATTGGCGCAATCAAACGCAACCCCTTCAGGAAAGATGCCCAAACAGCATGCGAGTCCGCGAAATCCCGGCAGCCTCACATGCGGAAAAGCGGTTTGGCAATCAACCGCTGTTGACATTACTCTTTCCCGGCGCATTGCCAGATCGATCATCAGGTTTCTTTTTGCGCCGGGCACCTGGTAATGTGTTACCAGAGAATCAACCAACTGCCTGATGGCCTCTGCTTTGCCGGGTGCCCGCATATTGAGCCTGACAAGCCCGCCCCAAAGCAGGCTGCGGATGGTAACCTCCTGCGTTTTCCCCGACAGCATCATTATCATCGGTATATTAATTCTTCCGGCCAGATATGCCGGTAACGAATCTGAAATACAATCTGATTGATGAAACGGTCCGGGTGCTCCCATAATCAGCAAGTCGCCGGGTTCAACACAGGCCGCAAGACCGTCGGCGAGATCGCCGGTTTCTATTGGCTCACTGTCCGCACCAAGCATGCGCGAAGTCCATTCCTCTATCAGCACTTTCCCGTTATGGTTGCCGGCTTTATCGATTCGACGCAGGCGGATGATCTGGATTGGAACAGACAATTTTGCGGCAATCTCGCCGGCAATCCACATTTGCTGAAGAGTATGAGGCCCGCCGGCGGAAGTAACCACAACACGCTTAATTCCCTCCAGCGAAGTCTGTCGTATTATCAGACTGGGAATGTTAAATTGCCCCAGACATTCCAGCAGACTGCTTAGATTCTGTACACCGTTTGTCCAGTCGGCAAGCAGCAGGTGCAAGGGTTCTTTGCGAATAATAGTGGCAATTTCCCTTGTAAAATATTTGTTCTGAAACGTGTGCCTTTCAGAGCAGAAACCGGGAACCGTCAAATGGTTTTTCCGCAACGGAGCCGCTACAATATGAATCTTCCGGTCGCCAAGCAACTGCGCATACCAGCGCAAAACGGCATTATTCTCGAAGCGGGAAACAATTGCCGCAACTGCCGGTTCATCTAATGCGCTGTTTGAGTTGTTGTTTTCCATGGCTGTATGTCCTGTTAACTGCTTGCCGCCGACGGACCAATATTCCCCTTATGTTTCGCTTCCGGTTGAAAAAAGATCTTACAAACCTTTAACTTGCGCAAACCGCTTGGCACCACCCACTCCACTACTTCGCCGACTTGTGTGCCGAGCAATGCGGTGCCCAGCGGAGCCAGAACATTAATCATCCCGTTTTGCGCGTTGACCTGTTCCGGCCAGCAAATGGTCATGCGCATCTTCTCGCCGCTATCGAGGTCTTTTACAAAAACGCTTGAATTCATTGTCACGACATTATCAGGAATCTCATCAGGCATAACGATTTTCGCGCGCTTGACTTCTTTGGCCAGACCGGCAAATGCCGCGGCATCAATGGCATTGCGGGTATAACCGTTTTCTGCAATTAATTGAGACAGGCGTTCATGGTCATCCGTAGTCAGTATAATACTCTGGCTTTGCATTTTTATCTCCATTAAGGTTTCCGACCGGAGGAGCAACATTTTGCACTGCGCCTAGGCGAGTTTGAACATAAATGTTGTTGCCTGGCGTTTCCAAATGCCGGATGCTCCTGCCGGTCAGACAAATCCGTATTGACTATCAAGCCCACATGGCAACCAAGCCGTTATTCCACGAAGAATACCGGCAAGCCATTGCCGTGCGGTCCATTTTCTGTTGCTGTTGTTTTTCCTTTTTTGCCAGTCGTTTCTCTTTCAACGACATCGCCGGTTTGCGCGGTTTCTTGCCGCGCGCCTGTACATTTCTGGCCATCTTAGCTTCTCCTTTCTAAGCCTTGGTAACAATCAAACTGCCTGTATAGTCGCAGTATCCGTGCCAAAAGCTGATTATGTGGACCGATCATGATCAGGAAAGACCAGGACAAACCGGAAGTAGTGGACGGTGAAGCGCTTAGGCTGGTAACAGCCGGGTTGTTGCGGTTGGCGGTGTTCTTTGCGGATACTGCTCTTACCGATGGTTATAACGGGGTATAACGCCCCCGCTGGGGCGTTTTTCCCCATGCTGCTCAAGTTTTCTGCGCAGCGTTTTTCGGTCTATTCCGAGAATGGCCGCCGCCTGACTCTTGTTTCCATTAACATGGGTAAGCACTGCTGCAATGTGTTGCTGTTCAACTTCGGAAAGCGTGCTGCACGGGGTAATGGCACTTTCAAATTTATAGCGCATTAATTCAGGCAGGTCGGGCGCATCAATGCATTCACCATCAGCCATCAACAACAGCCGCTGGATCACGTTTTCCAGCTCCCTTACATTTCCCGGCCATGGGTAGCTGCGTAAAGCCCTCAGCGCAGAATCGGTGAATACCGGCGGAGTTTTGTGCTGTTCCTTTGCAATCCGGTCAACAAAACTGTTAATTAGCAACAAGATATCATCCCCGCGTTCACGCAAAGGCGGAAGCTCAATCGGAATGACGTTGATACGATAATAAAGGTCTTCCCGGAAATGACCGCTTTGTGCAAGGTCTCCGAGCTTCTTATTGGTAGCCGCTATTATACGTACATCAACTTTTGCCGGTTTGCGTGATCCTACCGAAAACACGGTCTTATCCTGCAAGACTCTGAGCAGTACCGCCTGCATTGGCAGACCCAGTTCGGCGATTTCATCCAGAAAAATGCTGCCACCGGCCGCCGTTTGAAAGAATCCCGCCCTGGATTCATGCGCACCGGTAAATGCACCTTTCCGGTAGCCGAACAGCTCGCTTTCCAGCAACCCGTCGGGAATTCCCCCGCAATTGACCGGAACAAAAGGCGCTGAGCGTCTGTGCCCGTTATAATGAACGGCCCGGGCAACCAGTTCTTTCCCAGTCCCGCTTTCGCCGGATACTAATACCGTCGCATCACTTCCCGCGGCTTTATCAATAGCCCGATATACCTTTTGCATTACCTTGGAGTTTCCAATCAGGCCGCATTCCTGCGGCGAAAGCAAATGCCCGGAGAATCTGTGAATATTCAGTAAAGCCAGCTTGTCCATCGCCCGGCTCACAGCGCTCAACAACTCCTGCTCCGTGAACGGTTTTGACAGATATTCATATGCGCCGGACTGCATAGCTTCAACGGCATTCGGAACCGATGCATAGCCGGTTAACATTATAACTTCAGTGTTACGGTAATTCTGCCTTACGTGTTTGATAAGCTGCATCCCGCTGGCTTTCGGCATGCGCTGATCTGTAATAACAAGATCAATGCCGGTTGCTTCCAGCGCTCTTACCGCTTCAGTTACGCCCGGTACGGTAATTACGGAATAGCCTGCCGCTGACAAGTGGCGCTCAATGACTTCAAGAGTGTCCGGCGCATCGTCAACCACTAATATTTTAGCCTTCATTTAAAGACCGTCCTTATATTGATTAGCAAAGCGCTTTTTTGAGAGGAAGCTGCGCCAGCATAACCGTGCCCTGTCCCTGTTTACTGTTTACTGATATTGTTCCGCCGTGTGCAGTTACAATTCCGTGCACAACCGACAATCCCAGTCCGGTTCCCTGATCAATATCCTTTGTTGTGAAAAAAGGATCAAATACATTTGACAGGACCGCAGTATCTATTCCGCAGCCGGTATCACTAACCGTTAATTCAATGTTTCCATCTCCGGCAGCGGTCGTAATGCTCAACGTACCCCCTTCCGGCATGGACTGAATGGCATTTACAACAAGATTGATAACCACCTGCCTCAACTGGGCCTCATCCGCCATGATTTCCGGAAGTTCCTCCGCCATCCGGTATTCAACGCAAATATCACTGTCTTCACAGCGCCATGACCACAAACCGGCACTTTCCAGAATAATCCGGTTCAGCGAAACTCTCTGCAGTTGTGGCGGTGTCTGGCGTGAAAACATCATCAGTTTCCTGATAATATCTCGCGCATGTAAAGCGGCGTTTTCTATTTTCTTGAGGTCATTGTGCGCCTCCTGCGGCAGCTCGGGATTCTTTGAAATCAACTGCGCAAATCCCAAAACGCTTCCCAGTGGCTCGTTCAGCTCATGGGCAACGCCGGAAGCCAGTTGACCGATAGTTGCCAGCCGGTCTGCATGCCGAAGCTGCTCCTGCATCTTTTCATGTGCAATTCGCGCCTCAATCTGTTCGACAATTCCGGCAACTTTCCTGGCGGCCTGTTGCAATAGACGGTGCTCTTCTTCCAATAACAGCGGCTTGCTGTCCTTTTTATTAAAATCAGCCGGATAACCAATGGTAATTCTGCCGCGGACGCTTTTATTCAATACTATGCAGGCTTCCTGTGAAAAATGCGGGATAGTGTCCTTATGACTGAATATCGTTGTTTTATCAAAAACAATAACCACACATGCGGCATCCGCAAACTGCCAGGCTGATGGCAGAATCCTTGCAACTTTCTGCAACAACCGGTTTACAGTAATATCCGGTTCAGCAGAAATATTGGCAAGCGCATATAAACACTCCAGCTCTTTGAGCCTCTCCTGTAATACACAGGAATCGACAGTTTTCCCGTTATGCACCTTATTTGCTCGCTTTCTTGTTTGCTTGAAAACCTGAATTCATTATAGCGCCGCAAAAAAAGAGTTCAATTTATATAATTAAGGCTCCTCCGCAGAGGGCGCATCTGCGATTAGGTGCAAATACTTTATAGTTCAGCAGAATACGCCGCCCACAGAGAAGGACAGGAACCCACGGATGGGAAACCCGTCCCACGGATGGGGAATGGGGAATGATAACCCACGGATGGCAGGAGGAAGAGAAGAGGGAGATTTGCGTGTACGAGTATGTGTACGAGTACGGTAAGACCATTCGGACCGGAAGCCCCTTACTCGTACACGTACTCTTACACCCGGATCTCTTGACCCATGTGCGGAGAGCACGTTATCGCCGCAGGGGAATGGGGAATGATAACCCACGGATGGGAAACCCGTACCGGAGGGAATAGTAATCCGTAGTCGTCGCATCAGCCGCACCTGTGTCCGTCGTTGAAAGTGCATCGGGTAAGTGTATCCGTGGGACGGGCTTCCCATCCGTGGGGCCATTTTTCTCATGTATGTCGTTGCTGTACAGAAGAATGCACCAAATCATCCCAATTCCATTACCCCAAAGCTCCACTACTCCAGTTCTCCATGGGATAACAGTGTTTAATAATCCATATCCTTCTGTGTGATGAAAACCAATCCGTAAGAAAAAAGGCGCAAAATGAATCAGGAAGAGCTCCTGATGGCATTACTGACCGAGACGGATGAGGCGGTCGCGTTTGCAAAGAAACACGGCTTCTGATTACAGCTCCAGTTTATCGTGAACGTCATGCAGCGCCAGCCAGGCGCGCATCATTTCCAGATCTGGCACCCAGAACAGATGACGGCGCTCCTCTTCCGGCACGTCTTCAACAGCGCGCACCAGCAGTGAGGGTTCCACCGTTCCCTGCACGGAATCAATCACCGGACTGGGCTCTTCGGGCCAGGGAATAACCTTGTAGCCGCTTTCATCCTGGCGGAAAGCGTGCCATTTTATGCCGATAAGTTCTTCCGGCGCGCGCGGATGAATCAGGTAGCCGGTGTTGCGGTCAATTTGTTTCAGTGTTACCGGCCCGTCGGTGGCATATTCACCTGCGGGATAGCGCAGCGTCATGGCTTTGTCTATGAACAGGGCGATATAATCCCAGGTCTGCAGACAGCTTATCACGCCTTCTGGGACCGGCTTGCCCCAGCCGTCGCTGCCATGAGCGTCAACATAGTTGCCGTGACCGACACCGGGCAGCACCAGTTGATGGGTCAGCCATTCGGTGTTGAGATGATAATTCAGCATGCAGGGCCGCACATGCCGGTACCAGGTTCCGTCCCATTCGGTTTCGCCATTAATCGCCACATGCATTACCGATTCATCCCCGACCCGCGACCATTCCGGCATCGGCCAGTTGGGGGTCTCGCCATGATATGAGATGGAGGCAATCACCCGCGCAGGAAACCACCACGTCATGCGGAACGGAAAGCGCCCCCGCGATGATTTACCAAACGTGAGCCATGGTGCGTGGCGGATCTCCGCAAAACCGGTTTTTTCGGCCACAATATCCAGTATTTTCTCAAAAACCTCTTCGGCTTGTTCGGGCGGTTCACTTCTTTCGATCACACTGCCTTCAAGCCGCCGCATGTAGAGAATCGCGATTTCATGCTTTTCGGCGATTTTACGCACAGCAGCATGCTCACCCACATGCTTGGAGTCGGTGTTTTCCGGAATCATGAATACTGCGCGGATGCGTTCGGCATTCGGCGGAGTCCATACCAGCATATGGGTGCGTTGCCGGCGGGACTGCCGCCAGCCCTCGGTCATTTCCTCCGGCAGATTAAAACCGATCGGCCAATGCGGCAGCTCGGCGAGCTCAGGCTCGGTCATGGCGTCTGCTCCTCTCGCGTTCCAAACGGAACCGGAAATAATGCACGACATCAGGGTGAGACCGACAAGGTTTGCATAATATGTTTTCATAAACACATATCTACGCCACCACCCCGCCATTGTCAAGCGGTTGCAATACTCTACAGTTGCTTCCCCCTGACTGCCGTCAAGGCGGAATGGCCGGCACCTTGCAGTCGCGGATTTTCCGACTGCGCCGCCGCCTCGAACGCCGGGATACTTTCCGCATCCCCCCACTCGGCCA